>JAKBCO010000152.1 GCA_021807785.1 Pseudomonadota bacterium | reverse complement strand
CGCCCGTTATCCACCGGCCCGCCCGCCCACAGGCGGATATGCCGCGCCGGCGGCACCGGCACGATCTCCAGCTGGCGCAGCAATTCCTCGAAGCTGGGGCGGGCCAGCGGGCGGTTGATCACCAGCCCCATCGCCCCTTCTTCCGTATGCGCGCACAGGTAGATCACGCTGCCGGAGAAGCGCGGGTCGTCCATCGCCGGCATGGCGATCAGCAGCTGGCCGGTCAGGAACCGGTCGGGGTCGCGGCCGGCGGTGGGGCGGTTCGATGCCATGGGATGAAAATGGGGCCGCGCGCCGCCCCACGCAAGCGTTATCGCCCGCCATACCCGTCCGGGTGCGCCGCCCGCCACGACGCCGCGGTGGCGACGATGTCCCGCAGCCCCGGCAGGCGGGGCGTCCAGCCGGTGGCCGCGCGCAGACGCGCCGCCGAGGCCACCAGCACCGCCGGATCCCCCGCCCGGCGCGGGGCGATCCGGTGCGGCACCGCGTGCCCGGTGACCGCTTCCACCGCGGCGATCACCTCCCGCACCGAGGCGCCGGCGCCGTTGCCCAGGTTGAAGGTCACCGAGCCCCGATCGAGCAACGGCAGCACCGCCAGATGCGCCGACGCGAGATCGGTGACATGGATATAGTCGCGGATGCAGGTGCCGTCCGGCGTCGGGTAGTCGGTGCCGAAGACCGCGAGCGGGCCGCGCCGGCCAAGTGCTGCGTCGATCGCCAGCGGGATCAGATGGGTCTCGGGGTCGTGGTCCTCGCCCAGCCGCCCGGCGGGGTCGGCCCCGGCGGCGTTGAAATAACGCAGGCAGGCGCCGCGCATCCCGAAAATGCGGTCGGCCCAGGCCAGCGCGCGTTCCAGCATGTGTTTCGATTCGCCATAGGGCGAGCCGGGGTCGATGGCGGCGTCCTCGGCGATCGGGATGCGCGCCGGCGTGCCGAACAGATTGGCGGTGGAGGACAGCACGAAACGGCGCACCCCGTGGCGGGCGCAGGCACCGATGAAGCCCATGCCGGCGGCGGCGTTGGCGGCGAAGTAGCGGAACGGGTCGGCCATGCTCTCGCCCACCAGCGACAGCGCGGCGAAATGGAACACCGCGTCCCACGGGCCGTCCGCCAGCACCGGTTCGGCCGCCGCGATGTCGGCCTCCACCAGGGTCGCCGCCGGCGGCACCGCCGCCCGATGCCCCTGGCGCAGGTTGTCGATCACCGTGACCCGGTGCCCGGCATCGACCAGCGCCGCCACCAGATGGCTACCGACATACCCGGCGCCGCCGGTGACGAGAAAGCGCTGGCCCATGGCCCGGCATAGCACCCCGGCCGCGCGTGCTAAACAAGCCGCATGACGCACCCACCCTGGCACCCCGAGCGCCTGGCCGCCCGGCTGCCCTTCCTGCGCCGGCGCGGGTTGCTGACCGCCGCCGCCCGCGCCTTTTTCACCGCCCGCGGCTATACCGAGGTGGAAACCCCCTGCGCGGTCCCGGTTCCCGGCGAGGAAGTCCATCTCCGCCCGGTCCGGGCCGACCGCACGGCGGCGGACGGCGCGCCGATCCCGCTCTGGCTGCACACCAGCCCCGAATTCGCCATGAAGCGCCTGCTGGCCGGCGGCGCCGGGCCGATCTTCCAGCTGGCCCGGGTCTGGCGCGACGGCGAGGCCTCGGCCCTGCACGCGCCCGAATTCACCATGCTCGAATGGTACCGCCCCGGCGCCGACCTCGCCGCGCTGATGGCGGAGACCGCGGCGTTCCTGCGCGCCGTGCTGCCCCCGGTGGCGCGCTGGGGCGGCATCGCCTGCGATCTGGCGCGCTGCGAGACCCTCACCATGGCCGACGCCTTCGCGCGCCACGCCGGGGCGGACCTGCTCGGCACCGCCGGCGACGCGGCGGCGCTGGCCGCCTCCGCCGGGGCCCGGCCGCGCGCGGGCGAGACCTGGGAGGACCTGTTCTTCCGCCTGCTGCTGGAACGGGTCGAACCCCATCTCGGCCGCGCCCACCCGACCTTCCTCACCCATTGGCCGGCGGCGCAGGCGGCGCTGGCCCGGCGCGACCCCGCCGACCCGCGGGTGGCGCTGCGCTTCGAACTGTTCGTCTGCGGCATCGAACTCGCCAACGCCTTCGAGGAACTGACCGACCCGGCCGAGCAGCGCGCCCGCTTCGCCGCCGACCGCGCCGCCCGCGCCGCGCTGGGCGGGCCGGACTGGCCGGAGGACGCCGATTTCCTGGCCGCGCTGGAGCACGGAATGCCGCAAGCTTCCGGCATCGCCCTGGGGTTCGACCGGCTGGCGATGCTGGCCGCCGGCGCGCCGCGCATCGCCGACGTGCTGTGGCTGCCGCCGGCCGGGGTGGAGTGATACGGTCGGCCCCTTCGTCCGACCGTATCGCGCGCCGGGTTGGCGTGGCGGCTGCGCGCGAAATCAAGCCCATACCGGCGGCGGGTCGTCCAAGCGACGAGTCCTCGATTCGCGCCGCCGGTATGCCCCCCTACTCCCGCGGCACCGCGCGCAGCGTCTCGCGCAGCCGCTCTCCGCGCGCATGGGCCCGCCCGCGCGCCGCGATCAGCAGCGCCACCGCGATCAGCACCGCGAGCAGGCTCTGGAAGATCGGCTGGAACCAGATCTTCGTATGCGGCACCACGATCACGGTGGACATCAGATAGACGGTGATCACCACCGAAACCAAAGCCGCCGGGATGGTGAACGGGCTGGCGCGCAGTTGCCGCGCCCATTCCTCGCGGCTCGCCGCGCCGATGCCGAACGACACCGCCAGCGCGCCGAGCGCGACGCCGAGCCAGACCAGCAGGATCGACAGCGCCCGCACCACCACCCCGATCGCCCAGCCGATATAGGCCGACTGGATCAGGAACACCGAGCCGACGCAGGCGGTCAGCACCAGCCCCGCCAGCGGCACTTTCGCCTCCGAGGTGGCGACGAAGCGCTCCGGCAGAAGGCGGTCCTGGGCGAAGGCGAACAGCAGGCGCGAGTTGACCAGCAGCGCCGGCGCGATCGTCTTGCCGACGATCACCGCCACCGCGAAGTTGAGCAGCGTGCTCACCACCGGCGGGGCGATCAGCCCCATCAGCCCCGGCGCGGTGGCGAACCCCTCCTTGTGCGCGTGGATCAGCGCCAGCATCGCCCACCAGGGCGCGGCATGGAACAGCGCGTAGGCGACGGCGGAGAACAGCACCACCGCCACCGCCCAGCCGATCACCAGGCCGCGCGGCATGGTGGTCTCGGCCTCGCGCGTCTCCCCGCCCAGCGCCGGCGCGGCGCTGATGCCGCCATAGGCGAAGATGAACAGCGCGCAGACCGCGCCGAACGCGGCGAGGCTGGGCGACCCGGTTCCGGACGGCGCGGCCAGCGTCACCCCCGCCCGCGCGGCGGCCAGATGGAGGAACACCGCCGACGGGGTCAGGAACCCATAGGCGACGATCGCGCCCGCGGTAAGCAGGATCAGCACGAACAGGGTGACGACGAAGGCGCCGTAGCGATGCACCCCGGTGGCGTGCAGCCAGAGAATCGCCCAGATCGCCGCCAGCCCGGCGATCACGTGCCCGGTCGGGCTCAGGAGCCAGGCGCCGACCGCGAGCCCCGCGGCGTTGCAGGCCTGGCCGAGGAAGGTGCCGAAGGCGAAGGACAGGAAGCCGATCGAGCCGCACAGCCCGAGCCACCAGATCACGCCGAGCGCGAAGGCGATGCCGCCATCCAGGCTGCGCCCGATCCAGACATAGGCCGAGCCGGCGCGCGGCATCACCTGCGAGAAGCGCTGATAGAGAAACACTTTCGGCAGCACGAGCAGCCCGGTGACCAGCATCGCCAGCGGCACCAGATCCCGGATCGCCGGATAGACGCTCAGGCTCTGCACGGCGACGAAATTGATCCCGGCGCCGTACTCGCCGGCCACCGCCGAGGCGACGATTGCCAGCAGCCCGACCGCCCGGTGCAGCCGGAACGGCGGCGCGGCGTGTGTGGACGTTCCCATCTTCGCTCCCCATCGTTGTCCCGCTTCCGGCAAATGCCGGGCGGGATCGAAGACTCGTACTCTCCCGCGCGTTGGCCTGTCCACACCCGGGGGGAGGCAACCCGACCTGGGACTCAGGATTAACCCTCCGTCAACGCAGCACCTGTAGCACCGCTGGAAATGGCTCGGAGCGACGCGATGCGTATTCGTACTCTGTTCCTGTCGGCGCTGATCGCCGTCACCCTGCCCGGCGTGCTGGGCACGCTGTGGATCGCCGCCCAATCCTGGGCGGCGCTGCGGCAGACCGATCAGGCAATGGTGCTGACCCGGGCGCTGGGCGCGGACATGGACGCGGCGGTGCTCACCGCCGCCGAGCGCGGCGTTCTGATGCCGATGGCCACCGGAAAATCCGCCGGCGCGGCCGGGCGGCAGCTGATCGCCGGCGCGGCCCACGCGCGCGACCGTGCCCGCGCGGCGATCGTGGCGCTGGGCCTGCCCACCCGCGCGCTGAGCCGGCAGGAGGCGCGGGTCTCCCGCCTGATCGACCGGCTGCGGGCGTTAGACGGCCGGTCCGACCCGGCGCTGACCGGGGCGGCGCTGCACACCCCCACCGCGCTCATCAACGACCTGAGCCGGCTCGACACGCAGATGCAGCGCCGGCTGCTGCGCGCCGACCCGCAGGCCGCGGCGGAGACCAACCTCGCCGGGCTGATGATGGAGCTGCGCGCCGTCACCGGCCTGCGCGCCGGCACGCTGGAACACACCTGGCTGGTGGGCGGCACGCCCGCCCCGGCGCTGGTCACCGCGCTGGATGCGCAGACCGGCAAGGTGGCCGAGCTATGGCGGCTGATCGGTCGCACCGCCGCGGCACTGCCGGCGGACCCGGCGCGCGCCCGCGCTCTGCGTGCGGTGGCGCACGGGTTCATGGCCAAGGCCGAGCCGCGGTTCCGCCGGATCGTCGGGCTGGTCGCCGCCCATGACCTGGCCGCGCTGGCCGAGCCGAAGCTGCACGCTTTCTCGGTGCGCTGGCTCGCCACGTTGCAGGCGCCGCGCGACGCGGTGCTGGCGGCGGCAGAACGGGGCGCGCGGGCCCGCCACGCCGAGGCGCTGACCGGGCTCGTGCTGTCCCTGCTGGGGCTGGCGTTGGCGCTGGGGCTGGCGGTCGGCGCGGGGATGCTGCTGTGGCGGCGCGTGGTGGTCTCGCTGGGCCGGCTGACCGGCACCATCGAGGCGCTGGCCCGCGGCGCGCTCGACACGGAAGTGCCCGAACGCGCGCGCGGGGACGAGATCGGCGCCATGGCGGCGGCGATGGAAACCCTGCGCACCGGCGCGCTCCAAGCTCGCCATGCGGCGGAGCAGGCCGCCGCCACCCAGGCGGCGAAACTCGCCGAGGCCGAACGGGTGGCCGCCCTGCTGGGCAATTTCGAGCGCGGCGCGGCCGAGGCCACCGCCGGCGTCGCCGAGGCCACCGCCACCCTCAACCACACCGCCGGCACGCTCGGCGAACTCGCCGCCGGGGCCGAGGGCGAGGCGGGCCGCATCGCCGACAGCGCCGCCGGCGCCTCCGCCGGGGTGGATCAGCTGGCCGCCGCCACCGAGGAGCTCTCCGCCTCCATCCGCGAGATCGCCTCGCGCATGGCCGACGCCGCGGCGGCGGTGGAGCGCGCCTCGCAGGACGCGAACGGTTCGGCCCAGCGCGTCTCGGTGCTGGCCGAGACCGCCTCCGGTATCGGCGAGGTGGTGCGGCTGATCGAGGACATCGCCGGCCAGACCAACCTGCTGGCGCTGAACGCGACCATCGAGGCGGCGCGCGCGGGCGATGCCGGCAAGGGCTTCGCGGTGGTCGCCGGGGAGGTGAAGGGGCTGGCCAACCAGACCGCCCAGGCCACCGGCAAGATCGCCGCGCAGATTTCCACCATCCAGTCGCAGACCTCGGAATCGGTCGCCGCCATCGCCAAGGTGGCGGAGACGATCGGGGCGCTGACCATGATCGCCACCACCGTCGCCAGCGCGGTGGAGCAGCAGCGCGCCGCCACCGACGAGATCGCGCGCAGCGTGCAGCTGGCCGCGCAGGGCACCGGCACCGTCTCCTCCGGGATCACCGGCCTGCGCGAACGCACCGGCCAGACCGCCGGCGCGGCGGAGAAAATCCGCGGCGTGGCGGGGGACCTGGACGGGCGGCTCAAGGTGCTCCAGGGCAGCGTGAGCACGCTGCTGACGGGGATCCGTCAGGCCGCCTGAAGCGGGGCCAGCGTGGTCAGCACCGCCGCCTTGCCATGGGCGGCGGTCAGCACCGAGCCGGGTGGCACCGCGCGCCACTCCTCCCGGCGCTCGTCGATCGGCTCGGAGACCACGATCACCCGCGTCTCGTCCTGGTGGTAGTAAAGCGTGGGCGGGGCGTTGTCGGAGGCCCAGCGGAACGCCCAGATCGTCTCCCCATCGGTCAGCGCGGCGGTGAAGCGCAGCGCGGCGCCGATGCCGGCGGCCGCCATCTCGGCCCGCACCAGCCCCAGCGTCTCGGCGACGGCGCGCGGCGGGTCCTCGGCCAGGCCGCGGGCCTGCGCGGCCAGGAACAGCGCCTCGGTATCGGTGGTGCCGACCCGCGCCGCATAGAGCGCATCCGGGATCAGCGCCTCGATCCGCCGCCGGATCGCGCCGAACCCGCCGATCTGCCCGTTATGCATGAACAACAGCCGCCCGGCGGCGAATGGGTGGCAGTTGGCGCGCATGGTCGCGGTGCCGGTGGCGGCGCGCACATGGGCGAAGAACAGATGCGAGCGCACCTGCCCGCAGATGGACAGCAGATTCTCGTCCGACCACGCCGGATGCACCTCCCGGTAGAGGCCCGGGCGCGGCCGCTCGCCGTACCAGCCGATGCCGAACCCGTCGCCGTTGGTCTCGGTGCGGCTTTCGACCGCGTGGCGGGATTGCTGGATCAGCGAATGCGATGGCGAGGCGACCACCTCCTCCAGATAGATCGGCGCGCCATGATAGGCGAGGAAACGGCACATGCGGGATCGCTCCGTCGGAACCGGACGAAATCATTTCCGGCAGGATCGTCCGGGTCAAGCGAAATCGGCCGCATTGACGAAATGACCGCGATGCCCGACACGCCGCGCGGCACTCTCCGGGGACGGCGGATGGCGATCCTGCGACGCGGCTGGCGCGGCGGCCTGCTCGGCAACCTGTACCGCAAGTGGCTGCACAAGTTCTACGTCAACGACCTGTGGCTGGACGTCCGCCTGGCCGCCAAGCGCGAGGCGGTGGACTACGTCATGGCCCACATGACCGAAGCCGCGGTGCGCCGCGACCGCTACGACCTGCTGGGCTTCGCCCTCGCCGCCGCCCCCGCCGAGGGGCTGGTGCTCGAATTCGGCGTCGCCAAGGGCGCCTCGCTCCGCCACCTCGCCGGCCTCACCCCGCGCCAGGTCCACGGCTTCGACAGTTTCCAGGGCCTGCCCGAAGCCTGGGGCGGCACCGCCGAGGCGGCCGGCGCCTTCTCCACCGCCGGACGGCTGCCGAAGCTGCCCGCCAACGCCCGCCTGCATGTCGGCTGGTTCGACGCCACCCTGCCCGGGTTCCTCGCCGCCCATCCCGGCCCGGTCGCGCTGCTGCATATCGACTGCGACATCTACGCCTCCACCGTCACGGTGCTCGCGGCGCTCGCCGACCGGATCGGCCCCGGCACGGTCATCGTGTTCGACGAGTATTTCAACTACCCCGGCTGGCGCGCGCACGAATGGAAGGCGTTCCAGGAATTCGTCGCCGCACGCGGCCACGCCTACTGCTATCTCGGCTACTCCGCCGAGCGCGGGCATGTCGCGGTGCGGATCGCCTGATCTACGTCTTCTCGAAATCGATCCGTTCGTTCACCGGAAGCCCGGTCAGGAACCGGCGCAGGCAATCGAGACCCAGCTCCACCGCCCCCAGCCGCACCCATTCCCGCCCGCCCAGGATGCGCGACCGCCGCGTCTCCAGCCGCCCGGCCGTCGCGATCGCCAGATAGATGCTGCCGCCGAAATCGATCGCGTCCGGCCCCTCGTCCAGCGCGATCAGCACCGCCATCGCATGGCTCGCCCCCGAGGCGGCGCGGATCGC
>JAKBCO010000151.1 GCA_021807785.1 Pseudomonadota bacterium | reverse complement strand
CTCACCCACACGTGCTGGCCGCCCTCGTATTCGTTGTCGCGCCGGCCCCGGGCGCCGCGCTGGGCGGACGGGCCGATGCCGATCATATCGACCGACCGGTGCGAGGGGTTGTGGTAGGTGTCGCCGAGGAAATTCTCGGCGGCGAATTTCCAGTTGGCGGGCAGGATCCATTTGTGGATGCCGATCACCTCCGACCCGCCGGGGCGGCCGTCGCGGCAGTCCAGCACCTGGTCGAGATGCGCGACCGCATCGCCCAGATAGGTGGCGAAATCGGGGGCCTCGGGGTCCCACGTGGCCCAGACGGTGCCCTTGTAGGTGGCGAGCCGGGCCACCTCCACCAGCGACCAGTCGTCGCGGTTGAGCGTGCCCTCGTAGAGCACCCGATACATCGGCACGCCCTGGAGCTTGCCGTCGGTGGTGTAGGACCAGGAGTGGTACGGGCAGACGAAGAGCGAGGTATTCCCCTGCTCGTAGCGGCAGATTTTCATGCCGCGATGGCGGCAGGAGTTGAGGAACACATGCAGCGCGCCGGCCGGGTCGCGGCAGAGGATGACCGATTCGGTGCCCATGCGGGAGACGAAGAAATCGCCCGGGTTCGGCACCTGGCTTTCATGGCCGACGAACAGCCAGGCGCGGGTGAACACCTGCTCCTGCTCGCGGTCGAAGATGTCGCGGGAGACGAAAATTTCCCGGCTGATCCGTCCGCCGTCGAGATCGATCATGGTTTCGAGGTTCATCGCGCCCTCCCCGGTGACGGGGCAGTGTGTGGCCGGGCGGGGCGGGGGCGCAAGGGCGCCGGGTGGTGCACTTGCGGACACCACGCGAACGCACTACAAAGGCGCAGTTCCTGAATGAGCGACGGGAGGCCTGCCATGGGCGTGCCGATCTCCATCCGCCTGACCGACGAGGTCCGCGCCACTCTCGAGTCCGAGGCCGCCTCGCGCGGCATCGGGCTGGCGACCCTGCTGCGCGATCTGGCGACCGAGGCCGCCCGCGCCGCGCGGCAGGCCCGCATCCGCCGCGACAGCGCGGCGGTGGGCGCGCATGTCGCCGCCTCGGCCGAGGCACGGGCCTTCTACGCCGATTGGGGCACGCCGCGGGCCGATGCCGGCTGAGGCGGCGGTGTTCCCCGCCGGCGCGATCGTGCTGGCGGATTGGCGCGGCGACGCGCTGCCCAAGGAACCGAACAAGCTCCGCCCGGCGGTGGTGATCGAGGATGACGGGCTGTTCGCCCCCGGCTACCCGAACGTGCTGCTGGTGCCGTTGACCGAAGATGCGGGGCTGGCGATCCCGGACCTCTCGGTGGCGATCGAACCCGATGCCGGGAATGGCTGCCGCAAGCCCTGCCGGGCGGTGTCGCATCTGGTGGCGAGCACGGCGAAGGCGCGGCTGCGCGCCACCGGCTCGCGGGTCACGCCGGCGCAGCTGACGGCGATCCGTCGCCAGGTCGCGCTGGCGATCGGGCTGGGGTAGGCGCCCCTGCCATGCCGCGGGTGCGCTTGCGGTGGCGCGCCATCGCCCCCATCCTCTATGCTGCACCGCAATACGGACCCGACCCATGCCGCTCAGCCCGCCCGCCCCCCGCGAGGCCCTGCACACCCGCGTCATCACCATCACCGGCTATCAGCGTGCGGACGGGATGTTCGACCTCGAGGCCGCCCTGACCGATACCAAGACCTACAGCTTCCCCAACGAGAATCGCGGCACCATCGAAGCCGGAGAGCCGCTGCACGGCATGTTCCTGCGCCTGACCGTCGATGCCGCGATGCGCATCCACAAGGCCGAGGCGGCGACCGACTACGCGCCCTATGCCGTCTGCCCGGCCGCGGCGCCCAATTTCGCCCGGCTGGAGGGGCTGACCATCGGCCGCGGCTTCATCAAGGCGGCCAACCAGGCGGTGGGCGGGCCGGTCGGCTGCACCCATCTGCGCGAGTTGCTGCAACAGATGGCCACCACCGCGTTTCAGACCATCAAGCCGGCGCGGGCCAAGCAGGAACTGGACCGCGAGCGGGCGAAGCCGGCCGGGGACGCGCTGGATGCCCGCATCTCGCGCCATTTCGGCGGCGGGGAGGCGATTGTCGATACCTGCCTCGCCTATGCCCGCGACGGGGCGATCGTGCGGCAGCGCTGGCCGCATCTGCATACGGGGCGATAGGGCGGATTTGAACCGCCCCGGCCGGCATGGCACGCTGCCGCCATGCCCTACCCACACCATCCGATCCCCAGCACCATCGTCGGCTCCCTCCCCCAGCCCGACTGGTTGGTGGACCGCGCCACCCTGCATCAGCACGGCGTGCCGCGCACCGCCGCCGCCGATATCTGGCGCGTTCCGCCCGAGCATCTCGCCCAGGCGCAGGACGATGCCACCCTGCTCGCCATCCGCGCCCAGGAGACGGCCGGGATCGACATCGTCACCGACGGGGAGATCCGGCGCGAGAGCTACTCCAACCGCTTCGCCCTGGCGCTCGATGGGGTCGATGCGGCACATCCGGCCGAATTGCGCACCGCCGGCGGGCGGGCCACCCCGGTGCCGCGGGTGGTCGGGCGGATCGGCTGGAAGGGGCCGGTGGAAGCGGCGGACGCGGCGTTCCTGGTCGCCCATGCCGGGCGCGCGACCAAGATCACCCTGCCCGGGCCGTTCACCCTGTCCCGTCAGGTGCGGAACGATTTCTACAAGGACCCGGCGGAACTCGCGATGGACTACGCGGTCGCGGTCAACCACGAGCTGCGCGCGCTGAAGGCCACCGGGGTCGATGTGGTGCAGCTGGACGAACCCTGGGTGCGCACCGCGCCGGCCGAGGCCGCCGCCTGGGGCCTCGCCGCCATCGACCGCGCGCTGGAGGGCATCGACGGGCCGACCGTCGTGCATCTCTGCTTCGGCTACGCCGCGGTGGTGAAGGAGAAACCCTCCGGCTACAGCTTCCTGCCGCAGCTGGCCGCCTGCGCGGCGCGGCAGATTTCCATCGAGGCGGCGCAGCCGCGGCTCGATCTGGGCGTGCTGGCCGAGCTGCGGGGCAAGACCATCCTGCTCGGGGTGCTCGACCTGAATGACATGACGGTGGAGACGCCGGAGCTGGTGGCGGCGCGGCTGCGCGCCGCGCTGCCCTATGTCGCCCCCGAAGACCTGGTGGCGGCGCCCGATTGCGGCATGAAATACCTGCCGCGCGCGGTGGCGGACGGAAAACTGCGGGCGCTGGCGGCCGGCGCCGCGCTGGCGCGGGCCGGTTAGCCGAGTTCCCAGCCGGCGAGTTCCGCCGGCACCACGGCGACCGGGCGTCCGGCGAGCCGGGCCGCTTCGGCCAGCGCGCCCGGATCGGCGGCGAGCGCGGCGGCGATCGCCGCCCCGCAGCGCAGCGCCGGCGCCCAGGCCGGGCGCGCGGCGACCTCGCGCAGGACCGCCCGCAGCGCCGCCAGCGCCTCGGCCTGCGGCGTGCCCAGCAGCGTGTGCAGCGGCGGATGGATGCGCGGACGGACCAGCTCGGCCAGGCCGAGGCGGGTGAAGCCGAGCAGCCGCGGTGCGGCCGGATCCCCCGCCAGCGCCGCGCGCAGCGGCTCGGCCAGCAGGGCGCGGCGGGGGATCGGCAGGCCCGCGAAATCGATCAGGATCGCGCCGCCCAGCGCGCGCAGACGGATCTGGCGGGCGAGCTCCGGCAGCGCGGCCAGGTTCCACGCCAGCTGCGCCCGCCCCTTGGCCGCGCGCGCGGCGGTGGCGGCGCCGGCATCGAGGTCGATCGCGGTCAGCGCCGGCGTCGGGTGGATGCGCGCGCACCCGCCCCCCGGCAGCGCGGCGATCGGGGTGGCCAGCGCGGCGAGTTCCGATTCCAGCGCGTCGTCGAACCCGGTGCCTTGGATCAGCCGCTCCCCCAGGGCCGGGCGCAGGGCGGCGCGGAGGGCGGGGGAATCGACCGCGACCGGGGCTTCGGGGAAGGCGGCGGCGAGGCGCAGCACGGCCGAGGGCGCGGGCCGCAGCAGCGCCGGCGGGCCGGCGGGGTCGAACCCGGCGGGATCGGCCAGCGCCGCCAGCCGCGGCCCCTTGCCCTCCTGCGCGGCACGGGTGACGCGCACCAGCACCGGCGCGCCCTCGGTCCGCCCGGCGGCGCCGGCGCTGTCGGGCAGGAACCCGTCCGTGCCGCCCAAGCTGACGAAGGCGCCGGCCATGGCGGGGACGCGGGCGGTGATCCGGCCGCGGAAGATGGCCCCGACGAGGTCCGGCGCCGCCGGCCGGTCGAAGCCGAGTTCGACCGGCTGCCCGTCCGCCAGCACCGCGACCCGGGTTTCTCCGGGACCGTGGGCGACGGCGATGCGCGAGATCATGCCGCCCGCCAGCCCGGCGCGCGATCTCCCCGTCTTCCGGCGGAAGACGGGGAGATCATCCGGGGATGGTCCAGCCCTGGCCGCGCAGCAGCTGGGCGGTTTCGAAGAGCGGCAGCCCGACCACCGCGGAGTGGCTGCCGGAGAGGAAGCGGATGCAGGCGGCGGCGGCGCCCTGGATGGCGTAGCCGCCGGCCTTGCCGCGCCAGTCCCCGGCGGCGATCAGGGCGTCCAGCTGCGCGGGCGGCAGCCGGGCGAAGGTGACGATGCTGGTCACCAGGCGCTGGCTGGTGCGGCCCTCGGGGGTCCGCAGGGCCAGCGCGGTGAGCACCCGATGCCGCCTTCCGGACAGCAAGGCGAGGCAGGCGCGGGCCTCGGCTTCGGTTTCCGCCTTGGGGAGAATCCGCCGGCCGGCCGCCACCAGCGTGTCGGCGGCCAGGATCAGCGCATCGGGCGCCAGCGTGGCCACCGCCTCGGCCTTGGCGCGCGCGAGGCGGGCGGCGCAGAGGCGGGGCGGTTCGTCGGCGCGCGGGGTTTCGTCGATCTCGGCGGGGAGGACCGCATCCGGGCGGAGACCGAGCTGGGCCAGCAGCGCCAGCCGGCGCGGGCTGGCCGAGGCCAGCACCAGACGCGGGCGCGGCGTCACTTAAACCGGAACGTGATGCGTCCCTTGGACAGATCGTACGGGGTCATTTCCACGTTGACCCGGTCCCCGGCCAGCACGCGGATGCGGTTCTTGCGCATCTTGCCGCTGGTGTGGGCCAGAATCACGTGCTCGTTGTCCAGCTTCACGCGGAACATGGCATTCGGCAGCAGCTCCGTGACCATGCCGCTGAACTCGATCATATCCTCTTTCGACATTCGTCCCCGGGTGTGTGGGTGATTGCGGGGCGCAACATGAGCATGCGGACCCGCCGGGTCAAGCCGGGGCGGGCAAAAGCGCCCGTTGCGCCCTGGCGGCGGCGGGGGATCGGCGGTAGTCTCGGGTGATGCTGACCGATTTGCCCAACCTGCTGACGCTCTCGCGGATCGGCGCCGTGCCGCTGGTGGTGGCGCTGGTGGCGCTGCGGCTGCCGGGGGCCGATCTGGCGGCCAGCCTGGTGTTCGGCGTGGCGGCGGTGACCGACTGGCTGGATGGGCATCTGGCGCGCTCGCGCCGGCAGGCCTCCGATCTGGGGCGGATGCTGGACCCGATCGCCGACAAGCTGCTGGTGGGCGCGGCGCTGATGGTCCTGGCCGGCGAGGGGCGGCTGGCCGGCGGGGCGCTGTTCCCGGCCATCGTCATCCTGCTGCGGGAGATCCTGGTCAGCGGGCTGCGGGAATACCTGGCCGGCATCCGGGTCGGGCTGCCGGTGACGCGGCTGGCGAAATGGAAGACCGGGGTGCAGCTGCTGGCGGTGGGGCTGCTGCTGGCCGGCGATGCCGGGGCGCGGGTGATCGGGCTCGGCGCGATTCGCCCGCTGGTGCTGGGCACCGGGCTGCTGTGGATCGCCGCGGCGCTGACCTTGTTGACGGGGTGGGATTATCTCACCGCCGGGGTACGGCACGCATCGCGGAAGGCCGCGCCGCCGTCGGGCGGGGTGGAGAAGACGCCGGGGTAGCGGGTGCCCACCGCCCCGGCCGGGTGCGGCTCAGATCCGGAACGTCTCGTGCGTGGCCGGATGGAATAATTCCTCGGGCGCCAATGCGCGCGGCGACAACCCTTCGCGGTGATGCCGGGTCAGGAACGCGGCCAGGGTGGCGCGGTTGGCGGGAAGTCCATAGGACCAGTAATCCTCGCCCATCAGCGCCCGCGCCTCGAGCAGCCGCTCCTCGATGAAGGGCAGCGAGACCTTGCAGGCCGAGGGATCGGCCAGCCACGCCATGGCGCGGCCCTTCGCCGCGGTGAACGCCTTGGTGAGCGCCATCGGCAGGAACGGATGGCGCTCGGCCAGTTCGCGGCGCAACCCCAGCAGATGCATGATCGGAAAGATGCCGGTGCGACGGAAATAATCCGCCGCCGCCGCGGTGGGGTCGGGGTAGAGCCAGCCCACCTCGGGCACCTGGCCGAAGCAGGATGGGGCGCGCGGGGCGATGATGCCGTCGATCGCGCCCTCGGCCAGCAGCGCCGACAGGCTGCGCCCCGCGGGTGCGTCTTCCAGGCGCAGCCCGGGCGGCGGAACGAACGGGTTCTTCTCCACCCGCCCGGCCTGTTCCAGCCCGCCGCGCACCCAGACGATGTCCTCGGCCGCCACGCCGTGATCGTCGGCCAGCAGGGCGCGGGCCCAGACATTGGCGGTCAGCTGGTACTCCGGCACGCCGACGCGCCGGCCGCGCAGATCCTCGGGCCGGCCGACGCGGTCGCGGCGGACATAGATCGCGGTGTGGCGGAACGCGCGCGAGGGAAACACCGGCAGCCCGACATAGGGGCAGTCCCCGCGCGCGGTGCGCAGCGCGAAGGAGGACAGCGACAGCTCGCAGACGTCGAAATCGCCATGGCGGAAGGCGCGGAAGAAGATCTCCTCCGGCTCCAGCAGCATGAAGACCGGATCGACGCCATCGATGCCGACCTCGCCATCCACCAGCGGGCGGATGCGGTCGTAGTTGCCGACGGCGATGGAAAGTTCGATCCGGCTCATGATGTTTCCTCCGTCATGTCCAGGCGTCCTGTACCCACAACCCCCAGGGCCGCGCGATCTGCCCGCCGATCGAGGCCGCGGCGGTGGCCGCCTCGGCCTCGGTCAGATAGACCGGCATCTCGCCCGGGGCGCACAAGGCCAGGGAAGCGGCCTGCAACTCGGCATTGGTCTTGGCATAGATGGCGCGATAGACCGCCTGGCGCAGATCGCCCGCGACCACGGTGGCGCCGTGACCGCGCATCAGCGCCACGCTGGCGGCACCCAAGCTGGCCGCCAGCGCCGCGCCCTGGTCGCGGTTGCGGATCAGCAGATCCGTCGCGTCGCCGGAACAGCAGCGGATGTCGAACACCGGCACATGCGCGCCCAGGAAGCCGGCCATGTGGAAGACCGGGCGCAACCGGCGGGACGGCACGATCCCGAACGGAATCACCGCGGCGGCGTGGCTGTGGATCACTGCCGTCACGTCCGGGCGGACCCGGTAGATCTCGCCATGCAGGAATCGCTCGAGATAGACCCGCGGCGGGTCGGCGCCCACCGGCTCGGACTCGGTGTCGAACTCGACCAGATCGGCCGCCGTCACCAGCCCCGGCGCGAGATTGCGCGACAGCAGGAAATGCGCCGGGCGCAGTGGGTGACGAACGCTGACATGACCGAACGCATCGACCACGCCATGACGGAACAAAATGCGGTTGGCATCGACCAGATCCGCGATCAACGCCGGATCGACCCCGGCCAGCCCCGGCGGCGGCGCAACGGCAACATCTCGCAAGCTCACGGCATCCCTCCCGCACCCGCGCGGCGGTAGCCGCCGGCGGGGTTGGGCGCAAGGGGTGAGGAAGGCCAGGGGGCGCTGCCCCCTGGACCCCTGCCAGGGGACTGGTCCCCTGGACCCCTCGGACTGGGTTCGGAGCGGGAGGGGGGCGCGGCGGGGGGTCCAGGGGGGCAGCGCCCCCCCTGGCCTTCCTTCACACCCGTGCCCACACCGCGGCGGCTGCCGCCGTTGCGCGTCGCGGGGGGCCGTAGCCGGTCGGTGGGGTGGCGGTTCGGGCGACCAGGGCGATGATGCGGGCCTGGATGGCGAGGGCGTGTTCCAGGCGGCGGCGGTTTTCGCTCGCGGCGGTGGCGAGTGCGCGCAGGGTGGGGCCTT
>JAKBCO010000150.1 GCA_021807785.1 Pseudomonadota bacterium | reverse complement strand
AAATACTCGGGGTCCCGAATATCGGTCGGCTGCAAACCGGGTCTCTCCCTACGTGTCCGGTGCCGGGATCGTGCCCGGTTCGGGGTGCGGGTTGTGGGGCCCGCCGGGGCGGACGTCAACCGGGGGGGTGGGTTGACGGTTCAGCGGGCGTAAGCCGACATTGCCGGCCGGACATAGACCCCATACCCCTGATGGTTGCCCCTGCCGACAAGCCGCATTTCGGATACATCGACAGCGTACGCGGTTACGCGGTCCTGATGGTGATGACCGGCCACTACGCCTATCTATTTCCCAACCTGCCTTACCCGGTGCATCGCGTTGCCGTCATGGGTTGGTACGGGGTCCAGCTATTCTTCATCGCCAGCAGCCTGACGCTCCTGATGTCGTGGCATTTCGAGGAGCGCACGCGAGGGGCCGTCGATCGGCGGGCATTTTTCATTCGTCGGTATTTCCGAATCGCCCCCGCTTATTACTGCGCGGGTGCGGTCTATTTCGTGCTCCACCCCCCGATCGGAGGGTTCGATCCTCTTCAAGCGCTTGCGACCGCCACCTTCGTCAACAGCTGGCACCCGGCGTTGCTTCCGACTGTGCCCGGGCGATGGAGTGTCGTCCCAGGCGGATGGAGCATCAGCGTGGAGTTTATGTTTTACATGCTGTTTCCGTGGTTTGCCGGTTGGATTCGTTCGCTTCCCCGTGTTGCTCTTTTCATCGCTGCCACGGTGATGATCGGGGTTGTTGCCGACAGGCTGGCGTTGCACTGGCTGGTCCGGTCCTGGCCCGAGGTCGGCGTTGACAATTTTTTGTTTTTCTGGTTCCCGAACGAATTCAATGTGTTCGGTTTTGGAGCGCTGGTGTTCCTGGCCCTGCGATACCGGGGACCTGACCATTTTCTAGCCGGGCTGATCGCCTTGATCGCGGTCCTGGGGTTCCTCGCGCTTGCATTTGTCCCGTTCGGCCATTTCCTGGGCGACCACCCTTTGATACCCGTGTCGTTGGCGGTATGCCCTCCGCTCTCGCTGTTCGTGTTTGCCATGGCGCGAATGCGGTCCGGCCTGCTGGTCAACCGTTTCGCCATGGCGATGGGAAAAGTCAGCTTCAGCGCCTATTTGCTGCATTTCATCGTGCTTGACGGTCTGCGTCACTTCCCCCGGCTGATCGGTGCGGAAGCGAGCGGATACTGGTCGGTCGCCGCGTTCGTACTGGTGTGGCCGGTAGCCGCGATTCTCACCTTCATCGCCGCCGCCGGCTTCCATTATACGGTCGAGAAACCAGGCATGGCGCTCGGCAAGGTGCTGATCCGTCGTGGACGGCACATCGTGTCCGTCTCGGCGGGTTGAACGGCACGCTACCGTTTCAACGATGCGGGCCGCCCGCCGGATCGCGCCACCAGAAGACGCACCTCGCTTCCGGCGATATGGACGACCCGCTCCGTTCGCATCCGCCGAGTAAGCGCCGCCAGGGAGACCGCCGGCGGTTGTCCGTCGCCTGGCAAGATCACCCAGTCGCGCCGTTGTCGCAGGGCCGCGGCCGTTGAGCGGATCAGGCGATCATAGTCCCATTCCGCCGACACATTAAGGCCGACCAGTTCCTTTCGCCTGACCGGACCGAGATAATAGGCCAATGCCCACCGGAATGCTACGTTCTGAGCGAGAATTACGCCATCCCCCGGCTTCATGCCAGCGCCGATCACATCGGCGACCGCGGCAGTCGGCAGATTCGGCGTGGCATAATAGTTATGCAGACCCCAGGCATCGCCGAGAAATATCAGAGCGGCCAGCGTCACGCCGACCGGGCGCCACGGGGCGCGCGCCACCGCGTACCCCAGCAATATCGCATAAGGAATCCATAAAAAGACGAACTCACCGATGACATACCCGAATATCGGGTGGATCAGCAGGAATCCGGCGATCGCTACCAGCGGCGGCGCTAGCAGCGGGATCAGAACCGGCGCCGCCTGCCGGCGCCGGAACAACATCGCGGCGCCGATCGTCGCTCCGGTAAGCTGAACCAACAGAAACAACGGTGCGGCCCGCCAGAGGCTGGCAATCCCCAGCAGGCCTTGCAAATACCCCAGTACGTCGCGATCACCGATCAGGAAATTCGTATGTCGAAGCGCGATCTCGGCAGGGGTGAGGTTGATCGCGATCTGCCGCAGGAACCACGGCAGCCACATCGCCCAGATCAGGATCAGAAGCAGTTGCGAGAGAGTCCAGTTGACCAGAAATCTCAAGCATCGGTTCCCAAGACACAGTATCTCCAATAAGGCCGCAGCATTCAGACCCAGCAGGAAGAACCCTGCTGGCTGCTGAGTGAGCATTGCCGATGCCCCCCCCAGCGTCAGCGCTGCCCAGCCAAGATTTACCCGACCCGGGCCGGTGCCGATCCAGCGCTCCCGCGCTTCGGCGGACCGCCAGACCTCCACGAATCCCCAGTAGGCCACGGCGAGCAGGAGGACCTGCAGGGCATAGGGCCGGGCCTTCTGCGCCCAGTTCACGACCAGCGGCGTGGCGGAAAAAAACACCCCTGCGAGGATTGCCTCGCGCGCCCCGAACAGCCGCCGCGCCGCGCCATACACCGGCAGCGTCGCCAAGGTCAGCGCCGCCGCCGATAGACTTCGCATCACCAGCGCGCTGCGCCCCATCCGCAGCCACTCGCTCAGGATCAGGTAGAACAGGGGTGGCTGGGTATCTTGCGCGATGAACCGCAGCGTCGCCGCGGGGCCATGGCGCGCAACGAAATAGCTGAAAGCCTCGTCGTTCCATAATGGCTTGTGGGACAGGTGAAACCCCGCCAGCGTCGCCGCCATCAGCAACAGGGTGGGAACCCGAAGTCGTTGCCCAACCATAATCCGTTCCATGAAAGTTACCAGAAAATAACAACGATTCCAGCCAAAACGCAACCCCGCCCGCCGCCCTCACTCATCTTTCCTTCACCTTCCCCACGCTACCCCGCGCCGATGCGCGCGCAGGCTCTCCCCACCGGGCTGCTGCTGGCGGTGCCGGTCCTGGGCGCGCTTGCCGCTCTGTCCCCGCCCGGCTTCGCCGCAGCGCTCGCCCTGCTCGCCGCCGCCGCCGTGCTGTTCCTCGCCTGGCGTCACCCGGTCACGGCAGGCGTCGGCTGGTTGTTCGTGGTCGGCACCACCGCCGAGATGTGGCTGGGTGACCTCCTCGGCCCTGCCTTCTACCAGCCGATCATCGCGGTGGAGAAGGGCGCCGGCCTGATCCTGGCCTTGTTCGCAGTGCTCCGCTTCGGCGCCCAGGCCGACTGGTGCAACCCCGGGCTCGCGTTCCTGGCGATGTTCACGACCGGCCTCGCCCACGGCCTCTATCCGGGCCTTTCGGTCGCCGAAAGCCTGCGCTCGCTGGTCGGCAATGCCGCCCCCTACGCCTTCTCCTTCGCCCGTCCGCCGCGGCGCTGGGCGCAGGCGATCATCCGCGCCACCGCCCTGGTGCCGCTGGTCAACGTGGTCGCCGGCACCGCGCTCGACCTTGCCGGCATCCGCCCGTTGTTCGTGATGTCGGGCGGCTGGCGGCTGGGCGCGCTCAGCCATCCCGCCTTCCTGGGCGGCTTCGCCCTGGCCGCCATCTACGCCTGCCTGGTGGAGCTCTACCGCGAGGGCCGGCGGCGCCAGGTGCTGCTACTCGGCGTCAATTTCCTGATCCTGGTCCTCACGGGCGCCCGCGCGCCGTTGCTATACGCCACCATCGTCACCGCGCTCACCCTGGGCTTCGTCGCCGCCCCCGCCTTCCCCCGTCGCGCGCGGCTGGGGCTGCTGCTGGCCGCGCTCGCCGCCACCCCGCCGGTGCTGGCCGCCGCCGGCAGCCTGGGCGGGCTGCGCCTGTTCAACCTGCTGGACCACGATGCCGACGGGCTCAGCGGGCGGGAACAGCTCTGGGCCTGGTTCCGTGCCGCCGCCGCCCGCTCCCCCTGGGTGGGCTGGGGGGTCGGAGCCGGCAACCACGTGGTCCCGAAGGACAGCCGGGTGGTGCGCATCATGCATACCTGGGCGGCGCATAACGAGTATCTGCGCATTGTCGTCGAAGGCGGAAGGCTGGGCGAGGCGCTGCTGCTCGCCGCCTTCATCCTCTGGGCGGCGACGCACACGGCGTTGCTGCCGCGCGCCGAGCGGACGATTCTGCGGCTGGTGTTCCTGGCCTTCGCGTGCCATGCGCTGACCGACAACGTGCTGATCTCCACCTCGGCCTCGGTGCTGTTCGCGTTCGTCTCCGCGGTCTTCTCCCGCGGCGCGGCCGAGGCGGCGGCGGCACGCGCCGTTCTCCCGAAGGTGCCGCCATGACCCGTTTCCGCTTCCCCCTGCTGCTGGCGTTGCTGACGCTGGCCGCCGTCCCCGCCCGCGCCGGCGGCCTGGTGTTCGTGATGAACTCCGGCGCCGCCTCGATCAGCCTGATCGACATGAGCACCGAGCGGGTCCTGCGCCGCATCCCGGTGCTGCGCGAGCCGCACCACTGGGCGCTGACGCCCGACGGGCGCAGCCTCGTGGTGGGGGATTCGTCGGGCAATTCGCTGTTCTTCCTGAACCCGCAAACCGGCGCGGTGCGGAAGCGGATCACTGTGGCGGACCCGTATCAGCTCGGCTTCTCGCCCGACGGGCGCTATTTCACGGTGAACGGCCTCGCCCGCAACCAGATCGACGTGTACGACGCCGCCAGCATGAAGCTGCTGCATCGGTTCCCGATCCGGTCGATGCCGAGCCACCTCGCCTATTCGCCCGGCTCGCACCGGGTATTCGTGACCCTCCAGGGCACCAACCGGCTGGTCGCGATCGATCTGCGCCACATGCGGGTACTGTGGGACCGGCCGGTCGGCAACACCCCTGCCGGCGTCCTCTGGCATGATGGGAAGCTGCTGGTCTGCGACATGGGCACCAACGGGCTCGCGGTGGTGGACCCCGCCACCGGCGCGGTGACCGGGCACGTGGTCACCGACAAGGGCGCGCATAACCTGTTCCTCTCGCCGCACGGCAAGACCATCTGGGTGGACAACCGGGTCTCGGGCACGGTCACGGTGCTGGACGCGGCAAGCCTGAAGACCGTGCGCACCTACCGGGTCAGCGGCGGGCCGGACGACCTGTTCTTCGGCCCTGACGGGAAAGTGTGGATCACCCGCCGCTTCGCCGAATCGGTCGCGGTGCTGGATCGCGCCACCGGGCGCTATCGGGTGATCGATGTCGGGCGGTCCCCGCACGGGATCTTCGTCAATCCCGCAGCCCCCTCCCCGGGCCGGATGGCGGCGCGGTAGCGCCGGGCGGTCAGCTCCGCCGCACCCGCGCCCCGCTTCGCAAGGCTTGCGCCAGCGCGGTCAGGCCAGCTGGCGGCAGGAAGCCTTCGATCACCCCATCGGCGGTCACCATCGCCGGCGTGCCTTGCAGCGCCAGCCGTTCGCCGGCGAATTGCAGCCGGTCCAGCAGCACCCCGATCGCGGGGTCCGCCATGTCGCGGCGCAGCCGTGCCGGGTCGGCGCCGATCGCCAGCGCCAGCGGGCCGACCATGTCCGCCGTGTAGCGCCCGTGCCGGCGCATCAGCCAGTGATGGGCGGGCAGGTAGCGCCCCTGCCGCGCCGCGGCCAGAGCCAGCCGCGAGGCCACAGCCGAATCCGGCGCCAGGATCGGGTATTCCGCGAACAGCCACCGGATATCCGGGTTGGCGTGCCAGAACGCCGGCAGATACGGATCCATCGCCCGGCAATAGGGACAGTGATAGTCGAAGAATTCCACCACCCGCAGTGGGCCGGAGCCCGTGGCGGGCAGGCCCCAGCCGGGGACCTCGGCCATGAAGCGTGCGACCGCGGCGGGCGGGTGCGCGGGCATGGCGCTGACACTCGGCATGGCGCGGGCCAGCGCCAGCCCGCCGGCGCCGGCCAGCGCGGCGGCGGTCAGGACATCTCGGCGTTTCATGCGGACTCCATCAGGCGGCTGACCACCCGGGACGCGCGGGTGAGGGTGCGGCTGACCGGGCATTTGTCGGCGATTTCCAGCAGCTTCGCGCGTTGTTCGGCGGAGAGCGCGCCGGTCAGGGTGATCTCGCGCTCGAACCGATCCCCGGCGCCCGCCTCGGCGACGTGGCGCAGGCCGACGCGGGTGCTCTCGAGCGTCCAGCCATGGCGATCGGCATACATGCGCAGCGTCATCGCGGTGCAGGCGCCGAGGCCGGCCAGCAGGTATTCATAGGGCGACATGCCGGTATCGAGCCCGCCGACCCGTTCCGGCTCGTCGGCGGCGGCGACGTGGTGGCCGGCGAAGACGATCTGGCCATAGGGGCCGGCGCCGCTGTCGCGCACCACCACCTGGGGTTCGGGTTCCATGGGGCCTCCTGAGTCCGGGCGCGGGCCGGCGGACCGCGGGAAGGGATGTTGCGCGTCGAGGGCGGCGGATCAAGCGGGCTGGCGCCCGTGGCCATCCCCCCCGGCCCCGCGTACCCTCCCGTTGCCCGCCCCAACCGCCGGAGTCCCCTCCATGGTCCCCGACCTCGCCCTCGCCCACTCCCTGTTCCACGGCCTCGCCGAACGCGGCTACGACGGCGTCGGCATCACCCGCGACGCCTATGGCCCCGGCGAACAGGCCGCGCATGACTTGGCGCGCGCCGCCGGCGAGGCCCTGCGGCTGGAAACTGAGATCGATCCCGCCGGCAATCTCTACATGACCCTGCCCGGGCGCGACCGCGCCCTGCCGCGGCTGATCCTGGGCAGCCATCTCGACAGCGTCATCCGCGGCGGCAATTTCGACGGCGCGGCCGGCGTGCTCGCCGGGCTCGCGGTGGTGGGCGGGATGGTCGCCGCCGGGCACGTTCCCGACCGCGACATCACCGTGCTGGCGGTGCGCGCCGAGGAAGCCGGCTCATGGTTCCCCACCTCCTATCCCGGGAGCCACGCGGCGCTGGGGCGGCTGGACCCGGCGGCGCTGGCGCTGCGCCGGCCCGATACCGGGCGCACCCTGGCCGAGCACATGCGCGCGCTCGGCTTCGACCCCGGCTGGGTAGAAGCGGGCCAGGCCCGGCTGACCCCGGCCAATACCGCCGCCTATGTCGAACTGCATATCGAGCAGGGGCCGGTGCTGGATCGCGCCGAAATCCCGGTCGGCATCGTCACCGGCATTCCTGGCGCGCGGCGCTTGCGGGCCGGGCGGGTCTTGGGGGACTACAACCATTCTGGCGCCACCCCGCGCCGGTATCGTGCCGATGCCGCCGTCGCGCTGGCCGAGCTGGCGTATCGGCTGGACGAGTCCTGGGCCCAGCTGGAAACCCAAGGCCACGCGCTGGTGGTCACGTTCTGCACCCTGGCGACCGCGCCCGAAGCCGGGTTCGGCAAGGTGGCCGGGGAGGCGGGCTTCCAGCTGGACGTGCGCTCGGTCAGCCCGGTCAGCGTCGATGCGCTGTTTGCCGCGCTGCACCGGCTGGTTCCCGAAATCGCGGCGCGGCGCGGGGTGCGGTTCGACCTCGGGCCGGAGACCCGGGCCGCCGGGGCGGCGATGGACCCGGCGCTGCAAGCCGCGCTGGCGGCGGCGGCGCGCGACCTCGGCATCGCCCATCGGGTGATGCCCTCCGGCGGCGGGCATGATCCGGCCGCCTTCGTCGCCGCCGGAATTCCCGCCGCCATGCTGTTCGTGCGCAACCAGAACGGCAGCCACAACCCGCAGGAGGCGATGCGGATGGAGGATTTCGCCGCCGCCTGCGCGGTGCTGGGCCGCTTCGCCGTCGGGTTCGCGGGGTGAGGCCGTCGCGCGCCCGCTACCGCCTGCACGGCGACGCCTACGAGATCGGTAAGCGCGGGGCGGTACGCTTCGACTGGCGGGACCCATACCACATCGCGGTGGGGCTCAGCTGGCCACGCTTCCTGGTGCTGATGATCGGGCTGGATCTGGCGCTGAACGCGGGGTTCGCCGCGCTCTACTGGGCGGTGCCGGGGTGTCTTGCGAATGCCCGACCCGGCTCGTTCGCCGATGCGTTCTTCTTCAGCTTGGAGACCCTGGCCACCGTCGGCTACGGGGTGATGGCGCCGGTGACGCTCTGGGGGCACACGGTCGCCTCGGCCGAGATCCTGGCCGGCATGATGTTCACCGCGCTGGCGACCGGGCTCACCTTCGTGCGGTTCTCCCGCCCGCGGGCGAAGATTCTCTATGCCGACCA
>JAKBCO010000149.1 GCA_021807785.1 Pseudomonadota bacterium | reverse complement strand
GGGAGAATCTGTTCGGCGCGACCCAGTTCACCAAGCGGTAGTGTCGCCGGCCCCCGGCCGTCAGGCCGGGGGATCCTCCCGCGTATAATCAATCCGGCAGAACGCCCCGCCCACATAGCGTTCCTCCACCGGATCGTTGCTGACCCGGCCGGCGAGCCGGCCCGCGAACCCGTCGGCGCTGTCCTCCGGGGTCCAGCCGATGCGGCCCCGGTCATCGGCGCGCCACCACGTCATCGCCTGGTTGGCCGAGGCGCCCCAGACCACGCTCACCCCCACCGTCTCCGCCATCACCGCGCGGATGGCGAAGCGGATCAGGTCATCATAGGACAGGTAGCTCGCCAGCATCCGCGCGGTGGTGGGTTCCGGGAGCGAGGAGCCGATGCGGATCAGCACGCTCTCCACCCCGTGCTTCATCCAGTAGAGCCGGCCCATCAGCTCGCCATAGGCTTTCGACAGCCCGTAATACCCGTCCGGCAGGAACGGATCGTCCGCATCGATCGTGGTGCCGCGCTCGTGGAAGCCGACGCTGTGGTTGGAGGAGGCGAAGATCACCCGCGCCTTCTCCCGCCGCGCCGCCTCATAGATGTGATAGAGGCCGCGGAGATTGGGACCGACGATCTCCTCGAACGGGCGTTCGACCGAGACGCCGCCGAAATGCAGGATCGCCCCGCAGCCCTCGGCCAGCCGCAGCATCGCCACCCCGTCGGCCAGATCGGCGCGGGTGAAGCTGGTGCCGGGCGGCAGCGCATCGGGGAACGGCGCGAGGTCGGTCAGCCGCAAGGTCCAGCCGGCGGCGGCGAGCGCCGGGACGAGCACGCGGCCGAGCGCGCCGGAGGCGCCGGTGAGCAGGACCGGGCGGGCGGGGATGTCGGACATCGGGCGAACTCCGTGACGGGGGAGACGGCGGGTTATGCCCGTGATGCGCCGTCGCGCCCAGCCCGGCTGATGCCGGTTGCCGTTGATTCGTGAAGATCGGGTCGCCGGCGGCCGGCATGAGTCTTGTTTCGCGCGCCGCCGTCAGCCAACCCGACGCGCACTACCGGCCGCCCGAATGGCCGGAAGCATCGACCATTCTGGCGGTCGATATCAGGCGTACTCCTTCACCGCCTTGGCCGCCTCGTCGGCTGATGTCTGGAAGAACGCAAGCGCGTCCTTCACCGTCGCGGCGTATTTCGCGTTCTCCGGCCGGCTCAGCGCCTGCGCGACTTCCTGATTGGCCCGGGCCTTGATGTAGGTCTTGTTGGTCTCGTCGATCTCGCTCGCCCGGTCCTTCAAGGTCTTGATCTCGGCCTTGGTGTCCACATTGCCGCCCTTCTTCAGCGCCTCCACGCTGCCCTCGATCTCGCGGTTGGCGGCGGTCACCGACTGCAACGCCTTCTTCAGCCGGCGATCGTTGAGGCCGTAATTGGCGAGCTTGCTTTCGAGATAGGCTTCCGCATCCACCTTCTTCAACTTCGCGAACCGGCTGAGCAGACGCTGCTCCTCGGCTTTGGCGACCCCGCCCGAGGGTTCGAAATCCGGGATCATCGCGAACACGTGGTATTTCTTCGCGTTGTCGGTGCAGGTCTCGATGAAGAATCCCTTCGCGTCATCGCGGAAAGAGACGAATTTCTTGATCGCCGGATCCTTGTTGCCGAGCCCGTCCTTGACCTTGTCGGACGCCTCCGTCACCTCCTGCTGCATCGTGGCGATCAGTTTCTTGATCTGTTGCTGCTGGGTTTTGGCGGTCTCCAGCGTCTTGGTGCGGCTCACGGTGATCTTGATCTGGTCCTGCCACAGCTCGTAGGCGGCCTTGAAGTCGGAATCCTTGAGGAAATCCTCTGGAATCTTCCCGGGGTCGCCTTGCTCCTGCAATTCGCCGGCGCGCTTGACCATCGCCATCAGGCACTCCTCGCGCAGCTGCTCGGAATGGCCCAGGTCGTTATCCGCCTCGCGAATGGTCGAGGTCAAATCCTGCACCTTCGATTCCAGGTCCTTGCGCGGCCCGGTCCACTTCGCCAGTACCGGATCGGTGACCGAAGTCACCAGCACCAGTTTGCGCGCGACCGCGTCGTCCTTCGCGTCGTCCGCCTCCTTGGCCCAGGCTTTCAGCGTCTTGGCGGCATCTTTCTTGTCGTCCTTGGCCTTCTGCACCAGCGGCTGCGTCTTGCCGATGTCGATGACCAGATCGTTCAACAGCCTGGCCGCGGTGTCGCAGGCGTCGAAATCCGCCAGCTTACCGGTATCGCCGCCGGGAAGTGCCTTCAGCGCCGCGCGGATCGACCCGCCAAGGCCGGTCTTCGTGACGGAGTCCGGTCGAATCGAATCCCAATCCTTATCCGTGAATGACAGCTTCGCCATTTTTGTGCGCCTCCCAAACGGATGTTGCCAACCAAGAACTCGGTGCCTCAGTCCATATCGCCCGCTTCCGGCCGCGGTCAACGGACTTCGTGTCGCGAATCGCCCCCGCCAAAATCCCCGAGGACTCGCCGCCGCCATCCCGCGCGGGCATGATCGCTCGTCAACCGAATCCGTGTCCCCATGCTCGACTTCGAACCCACCGCCATCGCCCTCGCAGAAGGCCGGGCCACCAGCCGGGATCTGATCGAGGCCTGCCTCGCCCGCATCGCCGATCCCGCCGGCGAGGGCGGCGCGACCTTCCGCCGCGTCCATGCCGACGCCGCCCGCGCCAGCGCCGATGCCATCGACGCCCTGCGCCGCGCCGGCCGCGCCCCCTCCCGCTACGCCGGCATCCCGATCAGCCTGAAGGACCTGCTCGATGTCGCGGGCGAACCCACCCCGGCCGGCTCCCGCGTGCTGGCGGACGCGCCACCCGCCGCTGCCCACGCCCCGGTCGTGGCGCGCCTGCTCGCCGCCGGCTTCATCCCCATCGGCCGGACCAACATGGTCGAGTTCGCTTTCTCCGGCCTCGGCATCAACCCGCATTTCGGCACCCCGCGCGCGCCGTGGGACCGCACCGGCGGCGGACGCATTCCAGGCGGCAGTTCGTCCGGCGCGGCCGTCTCGGTGGCCGACGGCATGGCGGCGGGCGCGATCGGCACCGATACCGGCGGCTCCTGCCGGATCCCGGCCGCCTTCTGCGGCATCACCGGCTACAAGCCCACCGCCCGGCGGGTGCCCATCGACGGCGTGCTGCCGCTCGCCCCCAGCCTCGATTCGGTCGGCCCGCTGGCCGCCTCGGTCGCCGGCTGCGCCGTGCTCGATGCGGTGCTGGCAGGCGAGGCCCCGGCGCCGCCCGAGCCCGCCCCGCTTTCGGGCCTCCGCGTCGCGATCCCCGAATCCCTGCTCGCCGAGGGCCTGGCCCCCGAAGTCGCTGCCGCCTTCGCCCGCGCCCTCGCCCGGCTCGAAGCTGCCGGCGCGCGCCTCACCCGCCTCGCCGTGCCGGAGTTCGAGGAGGTCTTCGCAGCCACCGCCGCGGGTGGCCTCACCGCCCCGGAGTCGTACGCCTGGCACCGCCGGCTGCTCGCCGACAAGGCCGCCCTCTACGACCCCGCGATCCGTGCCCGGATCGAGCGCGGAGCGGGGATGTCGGCCGCCGACTATCTCGACGTGCTGGGCGCCCGCCGCCGCCTGATCGCCGCCTTCAACCGCCGCACGCGCGGCTTCGATGCAATGGTGCTGCCGACCGCGCCGATCCTGCCGGCGCCGATCGCCGCCCTGGACAGCCACGCCGAATATAACCGCGTCAACATGCTCACCCTCCGCCACACGACGCTCGCCAATTTCCTCGATCGCTGCGCGATCTCGCTGCCCTGCCACCGCCCCGGCGAGCCGCCGGTCGGCCTCATGCTGATCGGCGAGACGATGGGGGATGCGCGACTCTTCGCCATCGCCGCGGCGGCGGAGGCGGCGCTGGCGGCGGAGGTCGGTCGCCCATAAATCGGGCAGTCGCGGCGGCGGGCTTCGCGCTTCCCCGCGGGGCATCTGCCTTTAGGGCGGCAAACGTCGCTGCCTGATTTTTATGCAACCACCGCGAAATGACGGTTTGCCGCCATCGCGCTGCTGGCACGAAACTTGTTGAACCAGCCCGGAACCATCCGGGAAACCCATGTCCGTCCTGCCCGCCGCGCGCCGTTTCGCGCTCCTCGCCGCCGCCCTCGCCGTCCCCACCCCGGCCCTCGCCGCCGGCCCCGCGGTCAGCCCGGGCGATACCGCCTGGGTGCTGGTCTCCACCGCGCTGGTGCTGCTGATGACCATCCCGGGGCTCGCGCTGTTCTACGGCGGAATGGTGCGCAAAAAGAACATCCTCGCTACCATGATGCAGTCCTTCGCGCTCTGCGCGCTCGTCAGCGTGGTCTGGATGCTGGTCGGCTATTCGCTCGCTTTTACCAACGGCAATTCGTGGATCGGCGGGCTGTCGCGGCTGTTCCTGAACGGCATCGGCGCGCATTGGAACACCGCCTTCACGCTGGGCGCCGGCAGCGCCGCCCCTCAGCCCACCGCCATTCCGGAATCCGTCTTCGTGATGTTCCAGCTGGCCTTCGCGGTCATCACCCCGGCGGTGGTCACCGGCGCGTTCGCCGACCGGATGCGGTTTTCGGCCTTGCTGATCTTCATGACCGTCTGGTCGCTGCTGGTCTATGCGCCGATCGCCCATTGGGTCTGGGCGCCGACCGGCTGGCTGGCCCGGATGGGGGTGGCGGATTTCGCCGGCGGCACGGTGGTGGAGATCAACGCCGGAGTGGCCGGGCTGATCTGCGCGCTGGTACTCGGCCGGCGCATCGGCCTCGGCACCGAGAACCTGGCGCCGTGGAATCTGGTCTATGCGGTCACCGGCGGAGCGCTGCTCTGGGTCGGCTGGCTCGGCTTCAACTCGGGCGGCGCGATGGCCGCCGACGGGCGCGCGGGCATGGCGGTGCTGGCCACCCAGCTGGCCGCCGCCGGCGCCACCCTCTCCTGGAGCGCGGCGGAATGGGCGTTGCGGGGCAAGCCCTCGGTGCTGGGGGCGGTATCGGGCGCGGTGGCCGGGCTGGTCGCCATCACCCCGGCCGCCGGATTCGTGCTGCCGGGGCCGGCGCTGCTGATCGGTCTGATCGCCGGGGTGGTGTGCTTCGTCGCCGCCACCGAGATCAAGCCGCGGCTCGGCTACGATGACAGCCTCGATGCCTTCGGTGTCCATGGCATCGGCGGCATCGTGGGGATGCTGCTGACCGGGGTGTTCGCCTTCGGCCCGCTATCCGGCGGGGCGGCGGTGGGCGGGGCGCATCTGCTGGGCGTGCAGGCGATCGCGGTGGCGGCGAGCTTCGCCTGGAGTGCAACCGGCACCTGGATCGCGCTGCGCCTCACCGCGCTGGTGGTGCCGCTGCGGGTCGGCTCCGATGCGGAGCGGGAGGGGCTCGACGTGGTCCTGCACGGCGAGCAGGTGTTCTGACCGACCGGCCATCCGGATTATTGCGCGGACATGGCGGAACCGTTAAGCTGCCAGGATAAGCCTTCGAAGGTCGGTCATGCGCGCGAAGCCCTTGCTCCTCTGGTCCCTCCTGATCACCCTCGGCGCGCTCGCCGGGGCGGCCCCGGCGCTGGCCTCGCCGATCTACAACAACAACGGCCCGGTCATGAGCGGACCGAACAGCGTCTATTTCATCTGGTACGGCAACTGGGGAACCAACACCAACCCCAACACCGCGACCACCCTGCTGCCGCAGTTCATCTCGAACCTCAGCGGTTCGACCTACATGAACATCCTGTCGTCCTATAACCAGCCCAGCCTCTACCCCGATTTCAGCACCCAGGTGAATTTCGGCGGATCCTATTTCGTCAACAGCAGCTCCAGCCTCTACCAGGGCACCAGCCTCGACGGTACTCCGGGCAGCGCATCCGCCGCCTCCATCACCGGCATCGTCAACGCGGTGCTGACCGCCGGCGGGTTCTCCGGCTACAATCCGGCGACTTCCGTCTTCGATGTGCTGACCGCGACCGACACCACCGTCTCCGGCTTCCAGACCACGTTCTGCGGCTGGCACTATTCCACCAGCTTCGGCCAGCTCACCACCGGCACCCAGTACGGCTTCATCGGCGATCCCACCTCGGCGGCCTGCGAGTTCCAGTCCGTCGGCCCGAACAACAACGCCGGCGCCGATGCCATGGCCAGCGTCATCGCGCACGAGTTCTTCGAGACCGTCACCGACCCCACCGGGATGTCCTGGTTCGACAGCATCTCCCTGACCGGCGGCGGCAACACCGGCGGCTACGAGAACGGCGATATGTGCAATTTCAACTTCGGCAACAACCTCACGCTGAACGCGAACGGCTCGTATTCCAACGTCACCCTCAACAACACCAACTACCTGCTGCAACAGCAATGGCAGAACCAGGGCGGCGGCCCCAACTACTCCGGCGGCGCCTGCGTCACCAGCCTGGCCTTCGCCACCCCCACGCCGGAGCCGCCGGCGCTCTCGCTGCTGGCCACGGGGATCGCCGCGCTCGGCCTGATCCGCCGCCGCCGCGCTCCCGCCTGACCCGGGTCACCCTCATCACCGGCGCGGCCTCCGGCATCGGCGCCGCGCTGGCGCGCCGGCTGGCCAGCCCGGGCGCGGCGCTCGCGCTGCACACACGCGTCAACCGCGCCGGTCTCTCCGCCGCCGCTGCCGCCGCCGAGGCCGCCGGTGCCGCCACCCTCCGCCTGACCGGCGATCTCGCCGACCCGGAAGCGCCGGCTTTCCTCATCGCCGCCTGCCTCACCCGGTTCGGCCGGCTGGACCGGCTGGTGGCCAATGCCGGCTATGCCGACCGCACCCCGGCCGCCGAGCTCGATCCTCCCGCCCTCGACCGCGCCCACCGCACCATCCTCGCGGGCTTCCACGCCCTGGTCCGCGCCGCCCTGCCGGCGCTGCGGATGGCCGAGCGGCCCGCCATCGTCGCCGTCTCCGCCTTCGGTGTCCATGCCATCGGCCCCGACTGGCCGCTGTTCCCGGCCACCGCCGCGGCCAAGGCCGGGCTCGAGGTGCTGGTGCGCGCGCTGGCGGTGGAGCTCGCCCCGGAGAGCATCGCGGTTGCCGCCGTCATCCCGGGCTTCATCGCCAAGGACGAAGGCGCCGGAGCCGCCCTCAGCCCCGCCGCCGCCGCCGCGGCCGCCGCCCTTGTGCCGCTGGGCCGCGCCGGCCGGCCGGAGGAAGTCGCCGCCGTCATCGACTTTCTGCTCGAAGCGCGCCTCTCCGGCCACTGCGTCGCGGTCGATGGCGGGCTGCTCGCCGCGCATGCGGTTTCCGCCTTCCAAGCCGGCCCCGGGCTGTGATAGCAGCCGGCGGAACGGCCGGATCGGTCGGTCACCCGGCGGCCGGCAGGAGCGCCTGCCGCGCTGCGACGGAGCCGCCGCCTTGCCCGACCTCGACCCCGCCGATGTCTTCAACCCCGACCTGCTGGCGCGCATCCCGCTCTCCGCCCGCGTCATCCTCGACGTCGGCTGCGGCGCCGGCGCGCTGCTCGCCGCCCATCGCGCGCGCAACCCCGCCGCACGCCTGCTCGGCATCGAGGCCAACCCCGCGCTCGCCGACCGCGCCGCCCAGCGTCTCGATGACGTCGCCTGCGCCGATGTCGAGACCGACCCGTTCCCGTTCGAGCCGGACACCGCTCCCGACTGCCTGATCTACGGCGACGTGCTGGAACATCTGCGCGATCCGGCGGCGGTGCTGCGCGCTCATCTCGCTCGCCTGGCGCCGGACGGGACGGTGCTGATCTGCATCCCCAACCTGGAACATTGGAGCTTCGCCGCCCGGCTGCTCACGGGCACCTGGCGCTACGAACCCGCCGGCCTGCTGGATGCCGGGCATCTGCGCTGGTTCACCCTGGACACCATGCGCGCGCTGCTGGGCGAGGTCGGGCTGGTCCCGCTCGACGTCGCCCCGCGGGTCTTCAACCCGGCCGAGGCCGAGGGGTTCATCGCCGCGCTCGCCCCGGCGCTGGCGGCGCTGCGGATCGACCCCGCCGCCTATCACGCCCGCGCCACCCCGCTGCAATTCGTTTGGCGCGCCCGGCCGCGCCCGCACGGGCGGATGAGCATCGTCGGCACCGCCCTGCCGCCGGTGGGCGGGGTCTCGCATCTGCGCGTCTTCGAGCCGCTGGCCGCGCTGGCCACCGACGGCGAGGTGATGACCGCGGTGATGCCGATCTCGGAGATTCCCCAGGCCGGCACCGAGGGGCCGCAGATCTG
>JAKBCO010000148.1 GCA_021807785.1 Pseudomonadota bacterium | reverse complement strand
CCTGAGACCTGTGCCGCACTCGGCTTGGGCGCGGCGCCGCTGCCGCCGTTCCGGGTGGTGAAGGAGAAACGCGCCACCATCGAAGCCTCGGCAGCGCAGGAAGCGCGCCGGCCGGGGCCGCGCACCGCGCTTGCCAACCTGCTGCTGGCTGGGGATTGGACCGCGACTGGCTTGCCGGGGACGATCGAAGGTGCCATCCGCTCCGGCCAGCGCGCCGCCGCGCTGCTTCAGCACCCGAACCGATGACCGACACCCCCCTTCCCGCGGCGCCGCTGGACCGCGCCATCGCCGCCGCCGCCGCGGCCCTTGCCGCCGCCCGGCAGGCGGATGGGCACTGGGCCTTCCCGCTCGAGGCCGACGCCACCATCCCGGCCGAATATGTGCTGCTGGAACATTTCCTCGACCGCATCGACGCGGCATTGGAGGCGCGCATCGGCGTCTATCTGCGCGCGAACCAAGGCCAGCATGGCGGTTGGCCGCTGTTCGCCGGCGGGAAGTTCGACCTTTCATGCAGCGTAAAGGCGTATTTCGCGCTGCGCTGCATCGGCGATCCGGCGGACGCGCCGCATATGCGCCGCGCCCGCGACGCCATCCTGGCCGCCGGCGGGGCCGAGCGGTCCAACGTGTTCACCCGCGCCCAGCTGGCGCTGTTCGGGGCGGTGCCCTGGCGGGCGGTGCCGGCGATGCCGGTGGAGATCATGCACCTGCCGCTGTGGTTCCCGTTCCACCTCAGCAAGGTGTCGTACTGGTCACGCACCGTGATCGTGCCCCTGCTGGTGCTGATGGCGCGCCGGCCGCTTGCCCGCAATCCGCGCGGGATCGGGGTGGCGGAGCTGTTCGTCACCCCGCCCGAGCAGGTGCGCGACTACATCCGCGGCCCCTACCGCTCGGCATGGGGACGGTTCTTCAAGGGGCTCGACAGCCTCCTGCGCGCCGCCGAGCCCCGCTTTCCCCGCCGCACCCGGGCCCGCGCCATCGACAAGGCGGTGGCCTTCGTCACCGAACGGTTGAACGGCGAGGACGGGCTGGGCGGCATCTACCCGGCCATCGCCAACAGCGTGATGATGTTCGACACGCTGGGTTTCCCTCCCGATGCCCCGCCCGCCGCCACCGCCTGGGCGGCAGTGCGCAAACTGCTGGTCGAGGAGCCGGACCGCGCCTGGTGTTCCCCCTGCCTGTCGCCGGTGTGGGACACCGCCCTTGCCGCCCACGCGGTCGCGGAGGCAGACGGCGCCGCCGCACCCGCCGTCGCCGCCGCCTGCGGCTGGCTCGCCGAGCGGCAGATCACCGCCGTCGCCGGCGACTGGTCGGTGCGCCGGCCGGGGCTCGCGCCCGGCGGCTGGGCCTTCCAGTACTGGAACGATTACTACCCCGACGTGGACGACACCGCGGTGGTCGGGATGCTTCTGCATCGCGCCGGCGATCCGGCCCATGCCCCGGCGATCGAACGGGCACGGGCCTGGATCCTGGGGATGCAGTCCCGCGGCGGCGGGCGCTTCGATGGCGGCTGGGGGGCGTTCGAGCCGGAGAACACCCATCTCCATCTCAATCACATTCCGTTCGCCGATCATGGCGCCCTGCTGGACCCGCCGACCGCGGACGTCACCGCGCGTTGCGTGTCCTTCCTGGCTCAGCTCGGCATGACCGCGGCCGACCCGGCGATCGCCCGTGCGCTCGCGTTCCTGCGCCGCGAGCAGGAGCCGGACGGGTCCTGGTTCGGCCGCTGGGGCACCAACTACATCTACGGTACCTGGTCGGCGCTTTGCGCCCTCAACGCCGCCGGGGTGGGTTCGGACGACCCGGCGGTCGCGCGCGCGGTGGCCTGGCTGCTCGGCGTGCAGCGTCCGGACGGTGGCTGGGGTGAGGACGAGGAGAGCTACGCCGACGCCCCGCACGGGCAATACCGCGAGAGCACGCCGAGCCAGACCGCCTGGGCGCTGCTCGGGCTGATGGCGGCGGGGGTGGCCGATCATCCGGCGGTGGCGCGCGGGATCGCCTGGCTCGAAGCGAACCAGGGCGAGGACGGCAGCTGGGCCGAGGCCCCCTATACAGCCGTCGGTTTCCCGCGCGTCTTCTACCTGCGCTACCACGGCTACCGGCTCTATTTCCCGCTGCTGGCGCTGGCCCGCTACCGGGGCCTGCGCCGCGCCAACGACCGACACGTGGCCTACGGGTTCTGATCGCGCCTAGGCGGCGAACCCGGCCTCGAAGAATGGCTGATAGCCGAACAGTCCCACCGAGCCGCCGGTGTGCAGGAAGACCACACGCTCCCGGGCGCCGATCTCGCCGCGGCGGATCAGGTCGATCAGCCCGGCCATGCCCTTGCCGGAATAGACCGGGTCCAGCAGCACCCCTTCCAGCCGGGCGAGCAAGGTGACCGCCTCGCGCATCGGTTCGGTCGGCTGGCCATAGCCGGCGCCGACATAGTCGCAATTGGCCATCACCGCCGCCCGAGGCACGCCCCCCTTGATGCCGGCATAGTCGGCGACCTCCTCGGCGAGGCGGTGGACATTCGCCTCCTGCGTCGGGCGGGGCGCGCGCACGCCGATGCCCAGCACCGGGACATTGGCGTTCATCCCGATCATCCCGGCCACCAGCCCGGCCTGGGTCCCGGCGCTGCCGGTGGCGTGAACCACACGGTCGATCACCAGTCCCATCTCGTCGGCCTGCGCCATCAACTCCTGCGCGCAGCCCACGTAGCCCAGCGCGCCGACCCGGTTGGAGCCGCCGCCGGGGATCACATAGGGCTTGGCGCCGCCGGCGCGCAGCTTCTCCCCGGCCTCGACGGCGGCCGCGTTCATGTCGGTCCCGCCGGGGCGGTATTCGATCGAGGCACCGAACAGCCGGTCCAGGAAGAGGTTGCCGCTGGTGAGGTAGGCGGGGTCGTTGGTCTCGATCCGGTGTTCCAGCAGGACGTGGCATTTCATCCCCAGTCGCGCCGCCACCGCCGCGGTCTGGCGGACATGGTTCGACTGCACCGCCCCCTGGGTGACCAGCGTATCCGCCCCCTGCGCCAGTGCCTCCCCGGCCAGGAACTCGAGCTTGCGGATCTTGTTGCCGCCGCTGGCGACCACCGTGCAATCGTCGCGCTTGATCCAGATCTCCGGCCCGCCGAGATGGCGCGACAGGTTGGGCAGCTGTTCGAGCGGGGTGGGGGCGGGGAAGAAGCGCTGACGGGGAAAGCGGGCGAGGTGCATCCGAAGGCTCCGGGAAAGGAATGGAGGGAGTTTCATCCCCTCCGAGGCATCAGACAAGGCAGAATGCAGTGATGACAGGCGGCGGAACGTGCCTATGTCTCCGCGGCAAGCAAGGGAGCGCAAGCGATGCAGATCCTCCGCCGGCGCGGGTGGGAAATCCCCGAACGCCTCGTGACCCCCGAAGCGGCCGTACTGGGGCGGCGCGCGGTGCTGGCCGGCGCCGCCGCGTTGACCGCGGGGCCGGCCGCCGCCGCGGTTTTGCCCGCCGCGGTCCCGCCTGCCTCGATCTCAATGGATCCGCCGCGCGACATGGCCTTCCGCGCCGGGCGGGCGTTGACGCCGTACAAAGTGGCGACGACCTACAACAACTATTACGAATTCAGTCTTTACAAAGACTTGTGGCGCGAGGCGCAGAAAATGACCATCGCGCCGTGGTCGATCCGCATCGACGGCATGGTGGCCAATCCGCGGACCATCGGCTTCGAGGACCTGCTGCGGCAGGTGAAGCTGGAGCAGCGCGTCTATCGGCATCGCTGTGTCGAGGCCTGGGCGATGACGGTGCCTTGGACCGGGTTCCCGATGGCCGAACTGGTGAAGCTGGCGGCCCCGCTCTCGGGGGCGAAATACGTGGTCTTCACCACCGTCGAGCAGCCCGCCGCCATGCCCGGCCTCGATTCGCCGCTGTTTCCCTGGCCCTATGTGGAGGGGGTGACGATGGCGGAGGCGATGAACGAGCTCGCCTTCGTCTCGGTCGGGCTCTACGGCAAGCCGCTGCCGAAGCAGAGCGGGGCGCCGATCCGCATCACCTTGCCGTGGAAATACGGGTTCAAATCCGGCAAGGCGTTCGTGAAGGTCAGTTTCACCGACCGCCAGCCGAAGACCTTCTGGGCGCAGATCTCGCCCAGCGAATACGGATTCTGGGCCAATGTGAACCCGGCGGTGCCGCATCCGCGCTGGAGCCAGGCCACCGAACGGCTGATCGGCACCGATCAGCGGGTACCGACGCAAATATTCAACGGATATGGACCCTTCGTGGCGTCCTTGTATGCCGGCATGAAAGGAGTCATGTTGTATCGGTGATCTGGAGCCGGACCTTCGCGGTGATCGCGGCGGCGCTGCTGGTGGGGGCGGTGGCGCTGGCGATGCTCGCTCCGCCGGGGCTGCCCTTGGGCGAGGCCCTGTTCCGGCTCGACCATCGGTTGCCGATGGCACTGCGCGGAAGCTCACCGGTCGGCGGCTGGGTCTGGCAGGCGCTGCTGCGCCCGCTGATGGTGCGCCCGGCTTGGTTCGTGCCGGCGGCGCTGGGCATGGTGGCGGCGGGGGTCTCGGTTACTCTGGGCACCTCGGGGACCGGGCGCGGCAAGCGGCGTCGGCCGGGGTCGCCCGGCCGGTGGTTGTAGTCCTCGCGCCGGCGTCCGCAGCTTGGCCTCTGCCAGGAGTGGGGGCGATTTTCATGCAAAATCAGGAATTTCCTAGGTAGAGTTCAGGACCGGCAGGTCGGCGCTGGCGAACCCGGCGGCGGCGATCCCCCTGCTGGATCATGGGATTCGCCGTGGCTCCCCCTTGTCCGCCATGGCGCGGTCCATCGCTTCGGTCTCGGCCACCCGGGCGAAGACAGCCCAGGCTTCGTCGCAGACAGAGCCCATCGGCGGCGAAGTCCGGCGGCGTCCGCCATGCGGGCCGCGTCGTTGCGGCTTGCGCGTCCGTCTCGCCCGCCGCACCCTGTGTCCAAACCCCCACCGGGAGGATCCCCATGGTCAAGATCGCGGTTCTGGACGACTGGCAGGGCGTGGCCCGCAGCTCCGCCGACTGGACCCAGTTGCAAGCGCGCGCTGAGGTCACCTTCTTCGCCGACGCCTTCCCCAGCGAGGACGCGGCCGCCGCCGCGCTGGCCGAGTTCGACATCCTGCTGGCGATGCGCGAGCGCACCCATTTCACCGGCACGCTGCTCAAGCGCCTGCCGAAGCTGCGGATGCTGGGCACCACCTCCGGGCGCACCCTGTCGCTGGACATGCCCGCCGCGACCGCACAGGGAGTCCTGTGCTGCAACACCGAAAGTGGCCCCGGCTCGGCCGCCACCGCCGAGATCGCGCTGGCGCTGCTGCTCTCCGCCCTGCGCGGCCTGCCGGTGGGGGATGCCAATCTGCGCGTCGGGCGCTTCCAGCAGGGGGTGCCGGTCGGCAGCGTGGCCGAGGGCAAGGTGCTGGGGGTGATCGGGCTGGGGCGGATCGGCGCCCGCATGGCCCGCTACGGCCGCGCGCTGGGGATGGAGGTGCTGGCCTGGAGCCAGAACCTCACCGGCGAGAAGGCCGCCGCCGAAGGCGCCCGGCTGGTGCCCAAGGACGAGCTGATCGCGCGGTCCGATGCCATCACCCTGCATCTGGTGCTCTCGGCGCGCTCGCGCGGGATCATCGGCGCGGCCGAGATCGGGCGGATGAAGCCGGGGGCGGTACTGGTCAACACCTCGCGCGGGCCGCTGGTGGACGAGGCGGCGCTGCTGGCGGCCCTGCACGCCGGGCGGATCCGGGCGGGACTCGACGTCTATGACATCGAGCCGCTGCCGGCCGATCACAAGCTGCGCCACGCCCCGAACACGGTGATGACCCCGCATCTGGGCTACGGCGTGGCCGAGGTCTGGGCGCAGTTCTATCCGCAGAGCATCGAGAACGCGCTGGCCTTCCTGGACGGCAAGCCGATCCGGGTGATGAACCCCGACGTGCTGGCGGGACGCTGAGATGGCGATCATGCCCGGCTTTGCCGTCACCGATATCGAGACCTCCGGGGCGCGCATCCGCCTGCGCCACGGCGGCTCCGGCCCGCCGCTGCTGCTGCTGCACGGCAATCCGCTGACCAACGCCGCCTGGCACAAGGTGGCACCTTCCCTGGCCGAGCGGTTCCACGTGGTCGCGGCCGATCTGCGCGGCTATGGCGACAGCTCGGCACCGGAGGAACTGCCGGATCATTCCAATTATTCCTTCCGCGCCATGGCGCAGGATCAGGTGGAGGTGATGGCGGCGCTGGGCTTCCGCCAGTTCTTCGCCGCCGGGCATGACCGCGGGGCACGCACGGTGCATCGGATGTGCCTCGATCACCCCGACAAGGTGTTGCGGGCGGCGGTGCTGGACATCGTTCCGACGCTGGATATGTGGGCGGCGATGGACAAGCAGGGGGCACTGGACGGCTGGCACTGGCCGTTCATGGCCCAGCCCGCGGATTTCCCCGAGCGCATGATGGGCGCGGTGCCGGCCGATTGGTACATGCGCAAGAAGCTGCTGAAGCTGACCGCCGATCTGGGCCATATCCCGCCCGAGGTGTGGGCGGAGTATGTGCGCTGCTTCAACGAGAAGACCATTCGCGGATCGTGCGGTGACTATCGTGCCGCCGCCACCATCGATTGCGAGCTGGACACCGCCGATCTGGGCCGGAAGCTGGCGATGCCGCTGCTGGTGCTGTGGGGCACGCGCAGCCGGGTGGGACGGCGGTTCGCCGACCCGCTGGCGGTCTGGCGGGCGCGGGCCGAGGATGTGCGCGGCGAGGCGTTGGTCTGCGGGCACTATGTGAACGAGGAGGCTCCGGAACCGGTGCTGGCCTGGTTCCTGCGGTTCTTCGGGGGGTGATGGCGCTCTTGCGGGGGCGCCTGGGTGGTGCGATTGTGCAGTCGGGTCCGTCTCCCGCCCCCTGGCGGGCAGCGGCTGCGCGTGCCAATTGAGGACATAATGGCGAAAATCAAGGTGAAAACTCCGGTCGTCGAGCTCGACGGCGACGAAATGACCCGGATCATCTGGGGCTTCATCAAGGATCGGCTGATCCTGCCGTATCTGGATATCGACCTCAAGTATTATGACCTCGGCATAGAATACCGCGATCAGACCGACGATCAGGTGACGGTCGATGCGGCCAAGGCGATCGCGCAGTACGGGGTGGGGGTGAAATGCGCCACCATCACCCCCGACGAGGCGCGGGTGAGCGAGTTCAACCTCAAGCGGATGTATCGCAGCCCGAACGGGACCATCCGCAACATCCTGGACGGCACCATCTTCCGCGAGCCGATCATCTGCCGCAACGTGCCGCGCCTGGTGCCGCACTGGACGCAGCCGATCGTGATCGGGCGCCACGCCTACGGCGATATCTACCGCGCCACCGAGATGAAGATCCCCGGCCCCGGCAAGGTGACGCTGACCTACCAGCCGGCCGACGGCTCCCCGGCGCAGACGCTGGATGTGCATGATTTCGGCGCCGGCGGCGGGGCGGCGATGGCGATGCACAACACGCGGGTTTCCATCGAGGGGTTCGCGCGCGCGTCGTTCAACTATGCGTTGCAGCGCGGCTGGCCGCTCTATTTCTCGACCAAGAACACCATCCTCAAGGCCTACGACGGCTACTTCAAGGACATCTTCGAGGATATCTACCAGCGCGACTTCAAGGCGAAGTTCGACGCCGCGAAGCTCACCTACGAGCACCGGCTGATCGACGACATGGTGGCCTGCGCGCTGAAATGGAACGGCGGCTATGTCTGGGCCTGCAAGAACTACGACGGGGACGTGCAGTCCGACACCGTGGCCCAGGGCTTCGGTTCGCTGGGGCTGATGACCTCGGTGCTGATGTCGCCGGACGGGCATACGGTGGAATCGGAGGCCGCGCATGGCACGGTGACGCGGCACTACCGCCAGCACCAGAAGGGGCAGGAGACTTCGACCAACCCGATTGCCTCGATCTTCGCCTGGACGCGGGGGATTGCCTATCGCGGGCGGTTCGACAACACGCCGGATGTGACGCATTTCGCCGAGACGCTGGAGAAAGTCTGTGTGGCGACGGTGGAGGCGGGGTTCATGACCAAGGATCTGGCGATCCTGGTGAGCCCGACCCAGCCGTGGCTGAACACGCAGAACTTCCTGGCCAAGCTGGATGAGAATCTGAAGGCGGCGATGGCGGCCGGCTGAGACGATGGGGGGGCGGCGGGATGTTCCCGCC
>JAKBCO010000147.1 GCA_021807785.1 Pseudomonadota bacterium | reverse complement strand
CGGTGACGCGGGCGTCATCGCGGGTGGCCTGGCGCAGGGTCGGCTCGGGTGCCACGCGCATGGTGCGGAACTTCAGCACCTGGAACCTCCGGCCGCCGCGGCCGATCCGCCATTGGCGGAACAGCGCGGGACCGGGGCTTTCCAGCCGGATCGCCAGCGCGATCAGCGCCATCGGCAGCGCGGCGAGGCTGAGCAGCAGGACACCGAGCCCGAGATCAAGGAGTCGCTTGGCAGGGTGCGCCCGCGCCGGCGCGGCCGAGAGCGGGGCGAAGGCGGGTTCGAACGGTCCGATATATGACATGCGACCACACCGGAAGCGGAAACTGGCGTGACCGGTTGTCGCAGCGATCCCTGAGCGCGCGGTAAAGCCGCAGCACGGATCTTATGGAACCGAAAATGCAGAAACTGATACGGCGTCGCGCTAGATGAACACCAGCCGCCGCGAGAGCGCGAAATTCACGAACATCCCGGCAACCGCGCCGGCGGCGGTGGCGAAGACCGGCTGGCGCGCGGCCAGCGGCACGAAGGTCACCATCGCCGCATAGGCGCCGCGATTAAGCACGAACCCGACCAGATTGGCGGCCAGGAAGCGTGCCCATTGCCGATGCGCCGGCCCCGACCCGAGGCCGCGAAAGGTCCAGGCCCGGTTCAGCGCCCAGTTGGCCGAGGCCGCGACCAGGTAGGACACCATCCCCGCGCCATAGAGGCCGAGCCGCGCACGCAGGGCATAGACGGTGCCGGTGTCGATCACGAAACCGAGGCCGCCGACCACGCCGAAGCGCAGGAATTGCGCCACCAGCGCCGGCGCCAGAAGGGCACGCAATCGCGCTTGCCGCGCCGGGGCGAAGAGTGTCATCGTCCCGTCGCCGGGAGGAACAACGAAAGGGTGTTTGTCATGCAGCGTCGTCAGTTCCTTGCCTCGGGCCTTGCCACCGGCCTCGCCGGCCTCGCCACCCCGGCGATTGCCGCCGGGGCGAAGGCGCGCGTGCTCCGGTTCGTGCCGCAATCCGATGTCACGATCCTGGATCCCATCTGGACCACTGCTTACGTGACCCGCAACCACGGGTTCATGATCTTCGACACGCTTTACGGCATTGATAACGGCTACACCGCGCGGCCGCAGATGGTGGCAGGTCATAGGGTGGAGGCGGACGGGAAGCAATGGTCGCTCACGCTCCGCGACGGGCTGAAATGGCATGACGGGGAGAAGGTGCTGGCGCGGGACTGCGTGGCCTCGATCCGCCGCTGGGGGGCGCGCGATGCGTTTGGGCAGACCCTGCTCGCCTATACCGATGACCTCTCGGCGGTCGATGACAAGACCATCCGCTTCCGCCTGAAACACCCGTTCCCGCTGCTGCCGGACGCGCTCGGCAAGCCGGGCAGCAGCTTCTGCGCGATGATGCCCGAGCGGCTGGCGAAGACCTCGCCCTTCACCGCCATCACCGAGATGGTCGGCTCCGGCCCGTTCAAGTGGAACGCGAAGGAGCGGGTGATAGGATCGCGCGCGGTCTATGACCGCAACCTCGCCTATGTGCCCCGCGCCGATGGGGTGGCGCAATGGACCTCGGGGCCGAAGGTGGCGCATTTCGACCGGGTGGAATGGCACGTCATCCCCGACGAAAGCACCAAGGCCAACGCGCTGAGCACGGGCGAGGTGGATTGGTGGGAGAACCCCACCAACGATCTGCTGCCGCTTCTGGAACTCAACCATCATGTCACGGTGCGGGTCACCGACCCCACCGGGCTGATCGCGTGCATGAGGATGAACCAGCTCTGGCCGCCGTTCGACAACCCGGCGATCCGCCGCGCCCTGCTCGGTGCCGTCAACCAGCGCGAGGTGATGATCGCGGTCGCCGGCACCGACCCCAAGGGCTGGCGCGTGCCGGTGGGCATCTTCTGCCCCGGCACGCCGATGGCGAGCATGGCCGGGCTTTCGGTGTTCGAGGGCAAGCGCGACGACGCGAAAGTCGCCGCCGAGATCAAGGCCGCCGGCTACAAGGGGGAGAAGGTGGTGCTGCTGGCGCCGACCGATTTCCCGATCCTGAAGGCCGAGGCGGATGTCATGGCCGATACCATGCGCCGGGTGGGGCTCAACGTCGATTACCAGGCGATGGACTGGGGCACGGTGATCCAGCGGCGGGCGCAGGAACGATCCCCCGACAAGGGCGGCTGGAGCGTGTTCAACACCTTCTGGTCCGGCCTCGATCAGTTCAATCCGGTGGGGCATGTCTTCCTGCGCGGCAACGGCAAGCAAGGGATGATGGGCTGGCCGTCGGCGCCGAAGATCGAGGCGCTGCGGCAGCAATGGATCGAGGCGCCGGATCTGACGGCGCAGAAGACGCTGGCGGTGGAGCTGCAGCGTCAGGCATTGCGGGACGTGCCGTATATTCCGCTGGGGCAGTTCTTTCCGGCCACCGCGTATCGGAAGGATATCGCCGATATCCTGAACGGGTTCGTGATCTTCTGGAACGTGCGGCGGGTGTGAACGCGGGTCAGAGCAGCCGCGCCTCTGCCTGGGGTGGCGGCGTCACCGTCGGCGGCAGCGGCGCGGCGCCGCAGTCACCGAGCCAGGTTGCGATCGCATCGAACATCGTGGGGGAACGGGTCTCGTCATCGGGATCTCCGGGCGGGACATACAGGACCGTCTCGTACCGGGCCCGGGTCAGCAGAACGCGATAGGTATTGAGGATATACGCACGTCGTTGCGGATCCCGTACCGTCTGCCAGGCCGAGCCAGCGAATCGCCGGCAGACCCAGGCGCCTCGTTCGCGGATCAGATCTCCACCCCAGGCGAGGCCGACATGATCGAGTTCCAGCCCCTGGCAGGCGAACTGGGTCGCCGGCATCTCCAGCGCGTCGGAAGCACGCACGTCGGGCCAGCGCGCGAGGAACCAATGTGCGACCGCTTGCTCGTCCATGTGCGGGAACGCCGGCCATAGCCCGTCGGCGACCAGCCGTCGCGCGCCGGCGCTGCAAACCAGCCCGGCACGTCGCAGGCCGCGTGCGAGGCCGCGCATCTCGGCCCGCAGGGTCGCCAGCGACCGCGTCAGGCGGAACGGCACTCCGCCCGCATCGGCTGCGATCCGCGCCGCGGTGTGGTGCTCTCCGGCCAGCACGGCTTCCACCCACGGCGCGACGGCAGGGGTTCGGATCGAGCGCACCGGCACAGCGAGATGCAGACGCTGGTCCAGCCGTAACGCGGGTACCGCCACGGGAAACAGCGATCGGCGTGGATCGGCGTCACCGATCACGTCGGGAGGAGCCGCGGCAGACCATCTTGCGCGGGCGGACAACGCCCGGCCCCATTCGGCAAGCCCGGCCTCGCCGGTATTGATCTCCTGGCCGATGCCGACCAGCGCCACCACCACCGCCCAGTCGCGATGCCGGGACATGATATCGAGCACCAGGCCCGCTTCGCTGTCGTCGTAGGCGAATTTCCGGCGCCCGAACGCCGCGTCCCAGGCCCGCTGCGCCTCATCGAACACGATCACGTGCTCATGTGGCGGGTCGGCGCGGTCCTTGTTGTCCTTGAGGAAACCGTTCACCGGCTGGATCGCGGTGGCGGCTTCGCGTCGCGCCTGACGGGTGGAGCGGCCGCGGGCGCGCGCATCCGCGGTCAGTGCGGCCCGCATAACATGAACCAGCGGCAGGTTGCCGGTCAGAAATGCCGCTCCCGTCTGCCCGAAGACCGCGTTCAGGCCGCACAGAGTTTTGCCGGCGCCGGGGATGCCGGTGATGACCAGCACCCGATGCATCCCGTCAGTCCGCGCCCCGGCGATTGCATCCTGAACCGATGCGGCCGTGCGTGTAAGATTGGCAACATCGGCGCGCGCCGCGATCAATTCTGGTACGTTATGGCGCGCGTAGAGCATCCGCGCTGCCTCGACGATGCCGGGGACAGGATGGTAGGGCGCGCCATCCCAAGCCAGCACGTCGGGCACCGGCATTGCCGCGAAGCGCGCGGCGAGCTCGGCCAGCACCCCCGGAAACGTCGTCGCCGTGGCGTCGCGGACCGGCGGGACGTATGGCAATGCGAGCCATCCTGCCGCCGGGGCTGGCGCGCCGGCCTCGGCCAGGAGGATCGGCACGATCGGATGACCTCGGCACGCGGCATGAAAATCCTTGAGGTCGAGGGCAAAATCATCCGCCTGACGCCGCCCCTCCGAGGTGAAGCCCTGCGCGCCGGTTTTCGCCTCGATCACCAATACCGCGCGATCGGTCAGCACAACGGCATCGATGCGCTTGCCGAGGCGCAGCAGCGGATATTCCAGCAGCACCGACCAGTTGGCAGGCGCGTCCGCGAGGGCGGTGCGCAGCAGCGGGATCTGCGCCCGCCACGCTCGGAGTTGCTCTTCCCGATTGATCGGATGGGCCTCCGCCTGGCGCAGGGCGAGAGCGGCGACGATGGTCTCGGGCGTCGCGGCGCGGAACGCACCGAGGGTGCCGCACCACCAGGCACGGGTCATCTCCCGGACCGCCTCACACCAGAATCACCCGGGCGAGATGCCCGGAGGCCGCAGCGATCCGCCGATCGCGGGTCAGCAGCGGCGCCTCCAGCTGCTCGGCCAGCGCCACATAGACGGCGTCATAGGCGGTCAGCTTGTGGCGCAACGCCCAGATGCGCTCCCACAGCAACCGATGCGGGTGGCGTTCGAGTGGCAAATCGGCGAGATCGGAGAGCGCATCGGCGGCCCGCGCCGGGGTCACCAGCCCGCGGGCGCACCATCGTCGCAGCACCTGCCCCACCTCGATATCCAGAAGATGGGGCGCGTGCAGCGACTGCTCGGGGTCGAACACCATCCGAACCAGTTCGGGGGAAACTGTCCCGGCGAGCAGTTCGACCACCGCCGAAGCGTCGAGGACGATCAACGCGAATCGCGCTCGGCGCGGATGGCATCCTCGGCGGATTCGGGAACGACGATCGGCGGGCGAGACAGAATGCGGGCGCGGATCTGCTCGCGGGTCGGCACCTCCGCGATCCGGCGCAGCTCGGCCAGCAGATAATCCGACAGCGACATCCCGGCCTGGGCGGCGCGGGATTTGAACTCCCGATGCAGCGGGTCAGGGACGTGGCGGATCTGGATCATGGAGGTCATGCGCTCAACATGCAAACATGCGGGTGGCATGTCAAGCCGCGTCCTCCGCGATCATCGCCGCTGCCTTCTCGCCGATCATGATCGAAGGCGCGTTGGTGTTGCCCGAGGTCAGCCGCGGCATGATCGACGCATCCGCCACCCGCAGCCCGGCAAGCCCATGCACCCGGAGCCGCGGATCGACCACCGCCATCGGATCCACCCCCATCTTACAGGTGCCCACCGGGTGATAGGTGGTCTCGGCCGCCCCGCGTACCCAGTCCAGGATGGCGTCGTCGGTCACCGCCTCTGGCCCGGGGGCCAGTTCGCGCAGCGCGAACCGGGCCATCGCCGGGGCGGCCATGATGGTCCGCGCGATCCGCACCGCCGCCGCGGTGACGGTGCCGTCCTCCGGCGCCGACAGGAAATTGAACCGGATCGCCGGCGGGCGCGCCGGGTCGGCGGCGGTCGCATGGACTGAGCCGCGGCTCTCGGGGCGCATCGGATGGGCGTAGCAGGTCATGCCCGAAGCGGCGGCCAGTCGCGGGCCGCGTGGGCCGGCTTCGGTCAGCATCGGCACCCAGCCCAGGAGCGCGTCCGGCCCGTCGAGCCCCTCGCGGGAGCGCACGAAGGCGCGCAACGGGGCGGCCACCATCCCCAGCAAGCTCGGCCGGCCGAGCGCGTAGCGCAGCGCCTCGGCAACCAGTTTCACCCCGCGGCGGCGGTCGTTCAGGCTGGCCCCGGCGGCACCGATCGCCCAGCGGGTGCGCGGGGCGTAATGGTCTTGCAGGTTCTCCCCCACCCCCGGCAAGGCGTGGCGCACCGCGATGCCGAGTGCCGCCAGCCGATCCGGCTGGCCGATGCCGGAGAGTTCCAGCAGCTGCGGGGAATTGATGGTCCCGCCGCACAGGATGACCTCGCGTCCGGCCCGGGCCTGCTCCGTGGCCCCGGCCCGCCGGTAGCGCACGCCGGTGCAGCGCGCGCCCTCGAAGGTCAGCGCCTCGGTCAGCGCCCCGGTCAGAATGCGCAGGTTGGCCCGCCCGCGCGCCGGGTCCAAATAGGCGCGCGCGGTGCTGACCCGTCGGCCACGGGCGATGCTGGCCTGGCTCATGGCGATCCCGTCCTGGGAGGCACCGTTGTAGTCGGGGTTATGAGGAATGCCGCGCTGGCCGGCGGCCTCGATCAGGGCGGCGAGCAGCGGCAACGCCGGCGGCGGATCGGTGACGCGCAGCGGGCCGGTTCGCCCGCGAAACTCATCCTCGCCGCCGTCATAGCGTTCGATTTTCTTGAAGAACGGCAGCACCTCGGCATGGCTCCAGCCGCGGTTGCCGAGCTGCGCCCAGGTATCGAAATCCCGCGCCTGGCCGCGCACGAAGGCCATGCCGTTGATCGCCGAGGAGCCGCCCAGCAGCTTGCCGCGCGGCACCGGAACGGCGCGGCCCTTGGTGGCCGGCTCCGGCTCCCCGGCATAGAGCCAATTGGCGGCTGGGTTGGTGATGAGCCGCGCGACCCCGGCCGGAATCCGGGTCCAGGGATGGTCGGCGGCTCCGGCCTCGAGAAGCAGCACCGACCGGCGCGGATGCTCCGACAGCCGGGCGGCAACCGCCGCGCCGGCCGAGCCCGCGCCGATGACGATGTAGTCATAGTCCGACATGGCGTTTCCCCCGGCGTCCGGGCGCATCCTGGCCATTTCCGGGACCGCGGGGCAATCGCCCCGGGCGCCGGCGTGGTATGAAGGTCGGACATGTGGGACCAGCCCTATCTGGAGACCTGCTGCCGTTCAGCGCTGCACCGGGTGGTGCTGGCGGGGGACGCCTGCCGGCCCGCCACCGGCAAGGACGCGCCCTGCCTCGCGCGGCTGGCCGCGCTGGGGCTGGCGGAGGCGCGGGCGGATGGGCGCTTCGCCATCACCGCCGCCGGCCGGGCGCGCCACGCAAAAGAGATCATGCCAAAGCGGCGAGGCTGATCTCGTCCTCGGGCGCGACGCAGAGGATGCGCGCGCCGTCGCGACCCGAGACCATCATCAGATCCCCCGCGGTCAGCAACTCGGCGGCGTCAGCGAAGAAGCCGCGCGCGGCGATGGCATCCAGCGACGTATCGGTGCCGCGATAGTGCCACAGGGTGAAGCCGTTGGCGTAGGCGAGCACGGAGAGGTTGCGCAGGGCGAACATGGGGGTCCTTTCGGGCATAAAAAAAGCGCCGCTGCGGGAGGCAGCGGCGCCGATCGGGAAGGCCCCGGACACGGTTCGCCCGGGGATAGCGGAAGATTAGGAGAGCCCGGACTTCCAGGTCAAGGGAAAAACACCCTGTTTGGTGATTTTTTTCCGGTGGCGATCAGGCGACGATCCCCCTCACCCGCAGCGGCCATTCCAGCCGCTCCAACGCCACCCGCCACAACGCCGCCTCCGCCCGCTCGGCGGCAAAATTCGGGCTCGGCGCAGTCTGCCGATCCCCCCAGACCCGCAGCACCCGCGCATGGGCGAGCGTGATCCGCCGCGCCCGGTAGAGCGCATCGAGGCAGCGGATCACGTCATCCGGCTCGCAGGGCCGGGCCACCCGCCCGGCGGAGGGCGCCGGACGGGCGCCGTCATGGCGCGCGGTCAGCGCCGCCATGGTCCAGAACCAGGCTTCGGCGGCGGAGCGGAACGGCTCGGCGCACGGCCTGCTCCCCTGCCCGGCCCGCGATGCCGCCGGCGGCGGCCAGACCTGCGCCCCGGATGGCGATCGCGGCGGCGCGGGCCGGTTCGGGCTCGGGGCAGAGGCGGCCATGGGATCATCTCTGGGTTGTGGTATTCCGATCGAATACAATCATAGGTCGCAAGCGGCGGCAAGCCCGATCCGCATCCGGGTTGCCGGCCCGGGAGGGACCGGCTACCGGGGAGTATGACCCCGCGCTGGCCCGACCCGCCGCATCGTCCCACCGGCCCGCTGGCCGGGGTGCGGGTGCTCGACCTCACCTCGGTGGTGATGGGGCCCTCGGCGACGCGGCTGCTGGCCGAGCTCGGCGCCGATGTGGTGAAGCTGGAACCGCCCGAAGGCGACTCGCTGCGCCGCATCGGCCCCTGGCGCAACCCGGGGATGGGACCCCTGTTCCTG
>JAKBCO010000146.1 GCA_021807785.1 Pseudomonadota bacterium | reverse complement strand
GAAGGACTGGGAGAGGCTGACCCGATCAGGCCGCTACAATATGCGGAAGCTCAAGGACGCGATGCTGCTGCTGATCGCCAACGACGGACCGATGCCCGTCGAGTGGCGCGATCATGCGCTGGTCGGCGATTGGGCGGATCATCGCGAGTGCCACATCGGCGGTGACTTCCTGCTGATCTATCGCCTCGATGACACCGGCCGCGAGCCGACGGTCATTTTCGTCCGTGCGGGAACCCACGCCGACCTGTTCGAGTGATACCGGCCGACCGGTATGACCCCGCCCCCCGCCTACCCCCGCCCACCCTCGAAGAACTCCTTCACCCGCGAGAAGAACCCCTCGCTCTCCGGCTGATGCTTGCCCGCCCCGGTGGTCTCCGCCTCGAACGCCTCCAGCAACTCCCGCTGCTTGCGTGTCAGGTGCTGCGGCGTTTCCACCGTCACCGCCAGGAACAGATCCCCCCGCGCCGCGCTGCGCAGCACCGAGAACCCCTTGCCGCGCACCCGGATCTGCTGGCCGGTCTGAATCCCCGGCTCGATCTTCACCTTGGTCCGGCTGCCGTCGATCGAGGGCACCTCGATCTCGCCGCCCAGCGCCGCCAGCGACATCCGCACCGGCACCCGCAGCAGCAGATTGGACCCCTCGCGGTGGAACATCGGATGCGGCCGGATCGAGACATCGACGTAGAGATCCCCCGCCGGCGCGCCGTTCGGCCCGGCCTCGCCCTCCCCGGACAGGCGGATGCGGTTGCCGTCCTCCACCCCGGCCGGGATCGACACCGACAGCGTGCGGTCGCGCTGCACCGTGCCCGCGCCCCGGCACATCCGGCACGGGTTGCGGATGGTCCGCCCGGAGCCGCCGCAGTTCGGGCAGGTCCGCTCGACCAGGAACAGCCCCTGCTGGGCGCGCACCCGCCCGTGCCCCTGGCAGGTGCGGCAGGTATCGGCGGCCTTGGTCTTGTCCTCCGATCCGGTGCCGTTGCAGGCCTCGCAGGAGACCCGCGTCGGCACCTTCAGCGAGACCTTGATGCCGGTGAACGCCTCCGCGAGATCGATCTCCACCGCCTGGCGCAGATCGGACCCGCGCGCGGCCCGTCCGCCGCCGCCGCGCCGCCCGCCGCCCATGAAATCGCCGAACATCTGCTCGAAGATGTCGCCGAACCCGCCGGCGGCCGAGAAATCGAAGCCGCCCGCCCCGCCGCCCTGCTCGAAGGCGGCATGGCCGAAGCGGTCATAGGCGGCGCGCTTCTGGTCGTCCTTCAGCACGTCGTAGGCTTCGCTGACTTCCTTGAACTTCGCCTCGGCCTCGCGGTCGCCCGGGTTGCGGTCCGGGTGGTACTGCATCGCCAGCTTGCGATAGGCCTTCTTCAGCCCGTCGGCATCCGCGCCGCGGGCGACGCCCAGGGTGGCGTAATAATCTTGCTTGGCCATCTCAAACCTTCCCGCCCGAACGCACCCGCCCCCTGCCGCCGCGGCGCGGGCGAAGGGGGCGAGGGTCCAGGGCGGCGTCGCGGGTTATGATCGTGCGTCTCATCGGTCCGGTTGCTGGGCCGTCCCCCGCCCCGCGGCCCGGTCGGGGCCGCGGGGCGGATCGCATCAGGCGGATTTCTTCTTCTCGTCCACTTCCTCGAACTCGGCGTCCACCACCTTCTCGCCGCCGGGTCCGCCGGAGGCCTGGGCGCCCGCCTCGGCCCCGGTGCCCGCTTCGGCCCCCGCCCCGGCCCCTTGGGCCTTGTAGAGCGCCTCGCCCAGCTTCATCGCCGCCTGGCTCAGCCGCTCCCCGGCCTGGGTCAGCGCCGCCTTGTCATTGCCTTCCAGCGCCGACTTCGCCGCCGCCATCGCCGCCTCGGCCTCGCCCTTCTCCTGGGCGCCGATCTTGCCCTCGGACTCTTTCAAAGTGCGCTCGACCTGATGCACCAGCGCCTCGGTCTGGTTGCGCGCCTCCACCAGCTCGCGCCGCTCCTTGTCGGCCGCGGCATTGACCTCGGCCTCCTTGACCATGCGCTGGATCTCGGCCTCGTTCAGCCCGCCCGAGGCCTGGATGCGGATCTGCTGCTCCTTGCCGGTCGCCTTGTCCTTGGCCTGGACCGAGACGATGCCGTTGGCGTCGATGTCGAACGTCACCTCGATCTGCGGCACCCCGCGCGGCGCCGCCGGGATGCCGGTCAGGTCGAAATTGCCCAGCAGCTTGTTGTCGGCCGCCATCTCCCGCTCGCCCTGATAGACCTTGATGGTCACCGCCTGCTGGCCATCGTCGGCGGTGGAGAAGGTCTGCGACTTCTTGGTCGGGATGGTGGTGTTGCGCTCGATCAGCCGGGTGAACACGCCGCCCAGCGTTTCGATCCCGAGCGACAGCGGGGTGACGTCCAGCAGCAGCACGTCCTTGACGTCGCCCTTCAGCACCGCGCCCTGCACCGCGGCACCGATCGCCACCACCTCGTCGGGGTTGACGTTGCGCGCCGGGTCGCGGCCGAAGAACTGCTTGACCGCCTCGATCACCTTCGGCATCCGGGTCATGCCGCCGACCAGCACCACTTCGTTGATCTCGCCCGCCGTCACCCCGGCATCCTTCAGCGCGGCGCGGCACGGAGCCAGGGTGCGGGCGATCAGGTCATCGACCAGCTGTTCCAGCTTCGCCCGCGACAGCTTCATCACCAGATGCTTCGGCCCCGAGGCGTCGGCGGTGATGAACGGCAGGTTGATCTCGGTCTCCTTGGAGGACGACAGCTCGATCTTCGCCTTCTCCGCCGCCTCCTTGAGCCGTTGCAGCGCGAGGCGATCCTTGCGCAGGTCGATCCCCTGCTCGCGCTTGAACTCGTCGGCCAGCCAGTCGATCACCCGCTGGTCGAAATCCTCCCCGCCCAGGAACGTATCGCCGTTGGTGGATTTGACCTCGAACACCCCGTCGCCGATCTCCAGCACCGAGATGTCGAAGGTGCCGCCGCCCAGGTCATAGACCGCGATGGTGCCGGCGCCCTTCTTGTCGAGTCCGTAGGCGAGCGCCGCGGCGGTGGGCTCGTTGATGATGCGCAGCACGTCGAGCCCGGCGATCCGCCCGGCATCCTTGGTGGCCTGGCGCTGGCTGTCGTTGAAATAGGCCGGCACGGTGATGACCGCCTGGGTCACCTTCTCGCCCAGATAGGCCTCGGCGGTCTCCTTCATCTTGCCCAGCACGAAGGCGCTGACCTGGCTGGGGGCGTATTTGTCCCCGCGCGCCTGCACCCAGGCGTCGCCGTTGTCGCCCTTGACGATCTGATAGGGGACCAGCCCCTTGTCCTTCTCCACCATCGGGTCGTCGAAGCGCCGGCCGATCAGGCGCTTGATGGCGTAGAGCGTGTTGGTGGGGTTGGTCACCGCCTGGCGCTTGGCGGACTGGCCGACCAGCCGCTCGCCGTTATCGGCGAAGGCGACGATCGAGGGGGTGGTGCGGGCGCCCTCGGCGTTCTCGATCACGCGGACATCCTTGTCCTCCATGATCGCGACGCAGGAATTGGTGGTGCCCAGGTCGATCCCGATGACCTTGCTCATGACGGCTCATGCTCCTTGCAGCGGATCCGGCCGGCCCGAAGCGCCGCCCGCATCCCTTGGGTTGTTTCTTGACTGAGGGGATGTATTGAGCCGGGGCCGCCGCGGCAAGGGCAGGGGGCCGCGGTTCGTATTTTTTCCTCGGCGCGCGCGCCGCCGGCCGACAGCACCGCCCCGCCGGTGTCCCGACTGGCAAATGTCCCGACTGGCAAATATCGTCATCGCGTGTCGGGACACCAGTTCCTTGTTTCCAGTGGCCTGCTGGTTCCTGAAATGGGAAGGCATTTCAGGGGCAGCACCCTAGAGCATCGATTGCGCGCGCTGGAGCACCATGTTGCAGACCTTCCGCGTCACCTCCTGCTTGATGCCGGTCCCGCCCAGGCTGTAGCCGCCGCCGGGGCCGGTCTGGAGGGTGCCGCCCTGACCGGCGCCGTAGCCGGGGTCGGAGCTGGCCTGCCCGCCCAGCTTGCTCATCAGCTGGCTCTGCACCGAACTCGCCGAACCGCCGCTCACGTCGTTGTTCTGGATGCAGTACTGCAGCACGCCCGCCAGATTGCCCGGGCTGGCCGAGCCGACCGAGGGCACCCCGCCGCCACCGAGCGCGCCGAGCGCCCCGCCCGCCGAGGGGACGGACACCGAGGGCGCCGCCGATTGCAGCTGGTTCAGCAGCTGCGCCCGGGCCGGCGGGGCGACGAAAAGCGCCGCGACCGCCAGGGTCGCGGGCAGGAGACGGGTCAACGCACGCATGGGGACTCTCCGGCGGCGAGGGCCGCCCGCCAAGGCTAAAGCCGGCCGCGGCGGGGAGGCAACAGGCGCTACGCCGCCGCCGCCTCGGGCGCGTCATCCTCCGGCGCCTGGGTCTGCACCGGCCCGGAATCCTGGCCCTTGGCCAGCGGGTCGCGGTCCACCAGCTCGATCACCGCCATGCTGGCGGCATCGCCGTAGCGGATGCCGGCCTTCAGCACCCTGGTATAGCCGCCGGCGCGCTCGCGGTAGCGATCGGCCAGGGCGCCGAACAGCTTGTCCACGATCTTCGCGTCCCGCAGCTGGGCATAGGCCAGCCGGCGCGCGTGCAGCCCGCCGCGCTTGCCCAGGGTGACCAGCTTCTCCGCCACCGGGCGCAGCTCCTTCGCCTTCGGCAGGGTGGTGGTGATCTGCTCGTGCTTCAGCAGCGCCACCGCCATGTTGCGGAACATGGCGTGGCGATGGGGGGTGGTGACGCCGAGTTTCCGGCCGGCAAGACCATGACGCATGATCGGGGTTCCTTGGGCTTACGGCGCGGGGTCAGAAGGTGATCTCGTCGGAGCGGCGGGCCATGTCCTCGATATTCTCGGGCGGCCAGCCGGGCACCACCATGCCGAGGCCGAGTCCCATGGTCGCCAGCACTTCCTTGATCTCGTTCAGCGACTTGCGCCCGAAATTGGGGGTGCGCAGCATCTCCTGCTCGGATTTCTGCACCAGGTCGCCGATATAGACGATGTTGTCGTTCTTCAGGCAGTTGGCGCTGCGCACCGAGAGCTCGAGCTCGTCCACCTTGCGCAGCAGGTTGCGGTTGAACGGCAGGTTGTCTTCCGGCTCCTCGTGGCGGACCGGCTGCGGCTCCTCGAAATTGACGAACAGCGCCACCTGGTCCTGCAGGATGCGCGCCGCCAGCGCCACCGCGTCCTCCGGCCCGACCGCGCCGTTGGTTTCCACCGTCAGCAGCAGCTTGTCGAAATCGGTGCGCTGCCCCACCCGGGTCGGTTCCACCTTGTAGGAAACGCGGCGCACCGGCGAGTAGATCGAGTCCACCGGAATGAGGCCGATCGGCGCATCCTCCGGCCGGTTCTCCGAGGCCGGGGTGTAGCCCTTGCCCAGGTTGACGGTGAACTCCATCCCCAGCTTCACGCCGTCATCGAGCGTGCAGAGCACCAGCTCGGGGTTCATGATGTCGATGTCGTGCCCGGCCTGGATCTGCCCGGCCCGCACCTCGCCGGGGCCGGTCGCGGTCAGCATCATCCGCTTCGGCCCCTCGCCGTGCATCCTGAGCGCCAGCTGCTTGATGTTCAGCACGATGTCGGTGACGTCCTCGTGCACGCCGGGGATCGAGCTGAACTCGTGCAGCACGCCGTCGATCTGCACCGCGGTCACCGCCGCGCCCTGCAGGGACGACAGCAGGATCCGCCGCACCGCGTTGCCGAGCGTCATGCCGAAGCCGCGTTCCAGCGGCTCGGCCACCAGGGTGGCGATGCGCGCCGGATCGGCACCGGGCTCCACGTCGAGCTTCTCCGGCTTGATCAGCGTCTGCCAGTTCCGCTGGGTGACCTGGGTCTGCCTCATCATCTCTCTCGATCCTTCCTCCGGCCCGCGCGCGGGGGCGGCACGCGGGGCGGATGGCGTCATGTCGGCGGCGCGCGGCCCGCCATGCCGGCCGGGCGGCGGCCCGGCGAAATCTCAGACCCGGCGGCGCTTGCGCGGGCGGCAGCCGTTATGCGGGATCGGCGTCATGTCGCGGATGGCGGTGACGGCGAAGCCCACCGTCTGCAACGCCCGCAGCGCGCTCTCCCGCCCCGAACCGGGGCCGGAGACCTCGATCTCCAGCGTCTCCATCCCATGCTCGCGCGCCTTGCGCCCGGCATCCTCGGCGGCGACCTGGGCGGCGTAGGGGGTGGATTTGCGGCTGCCCTTGAAGCCCTGGCTGCCGGCCGAGGACCAGGCGATGGCGTTGCCCTGGGCGTCGGTGATGGTCACCACGGTGTTGTTGAAGGTGGCCGCCACATGGGCCACCCCGGCGATGATGTTCTTGCGCTCCTTGCGACGGGTGCGCGCGGCGGCGGGTTTCGCCATCTGGATATCCTGTCCTGAAACGGGTCGAAGCGGGGCGGCGGGAGGCTACTTGGTGACCTTCTTCTTCCCGGCGATGGCGACCGCCTTGCCCTTGCGGGTGCGGGCATTGGTATGGGTGCGCTGGCCGCGCACCGGCAGGCCGCGGCGATGGCGCAGGCCGCGATAGCAGCCGAGATCCATCAGCCGCTTGATATTCATGGCGTTCTCACGCCGCAGATCGCCTTCCACCCGGAACTCGCGATCGATCAGCTCGCGGATGCGCAGCACCTCGTCATCCGACAGCTGGTTCACCCGCCGCTCGTCGGGAATGGCGAGCCGGGAGCAGATCTCGGCGGCCTTGGTCGGGCCGATGCCGTAGATATACCGCAGTCCGATGGTCACCCGCTTGTTGGTGGGGATGTTCACCCCCGCGATACGCGCCACGCCGCTACCTCGTTCACTGTCGCCCGCGCGGATGGGCCGCGGGGCCGGTTCCCATGGATATGTGCCAAAGGGGACGGCCCCGCAACCGGGGTCGCCACATCGGAAAGCGCCCCTTAGCCCGCGCGCCCCCGCCGGTCAATACCCGCGCGCCGGGTCCACCCGGTTGGGCGGCGGCGCCCCGGCCGCCAGCGCGCGCAGATTCTCGAACACGATATCGAGACTGCGCGGCAGGTAGGTGGCCGGATCGTCGGCCGCGGTGTGCGGGGAGACGATCAGGTTGCGGGTGCGCCAGATGCGGTGCCCCGCGGGCAGCGGTTCCGGCTCGAAGACGTCCAGCACCGCGCCGGAGAGCAGCCCCGCGTCCAGCGCATCGCAAAGCGCCTCCTGATCCAGCAGCGCGCCGCGGCCGATATTCACCACCCCGGCCGCGCGCCCCAGCCTCCCGATCCGCCGGCGGTCCAGCACGCCGCGGGTGGCCGGCGTGAGCGGGCAGGCAAGCAGCAGCGCGTCGGTCTCCGGCAGCACCTCGTCGATCCGGTCGGCGCCCAGCACCGCCGCGCAGTCCGGGTGCGGGGCCGGGCGGGCGCGCAGCCCGGTGACCCGCATCCCGAGTCGCGCCGCATGGGTGGCGACCGCGCCCCCCAGCGTGCCGAGGCCCAGGATGGTCAGCCGCCGCCCGGCGACGCTATGGCCCCAGCGCTTGCGCCAGATGCCGTCCCGCTGGTCGGTGACCATCGCCGGAATGGCGCTGGCGAGCATCAGGATCGCCATGATCCCGAACTCGCCCGCCTTGGCCGCATGGGTGCCGCGATTGTTGAGCAGCACCGCGCCCGGCGGCAGCCAGTCGAACGGGGCGAGGTTGTCCACCCCGGCATTGGTCACGAACACCGCCCGCAGCGCCGGGGCGGGGGCGGGCAGCAGCGGCCGCAGCACGTCCTTGTCGCCCACCAGCATCTCGGCGCCGCCGATCGCGGCGGCGAAGCCGTCCGCCGTGTCGGCGAAACTCACCCGATGGCCGCCGGCACCCGCCCGCGCCGCCGCTTCGTCCCACATGTCCGGGGTGACGGTGAAGGCGGGATCGTCCGGCGGATTCTGGATATGGATGCGCATCGGCCCAGGCTGGCACGCCGGCCACGCCGGGGGAACGGGCCCCGCGTGCTCCGCCGCGCGCTGGCCGTGGCGCTGCCGCGCATCCGCCTTCCCGCCGAACGCCGCCGGTCCGGCACCGAGGCCAGAGCTCCCCAGAGACCGTTCGCCGCCTCCGGGACCAACGTCATCATGTTCCCCGTGATCGACCCGCTCGGGCAGCTTGAATCGGCACCTGGATTCCACGGCCCGCCAAAAAATCGACCGCCAGAGGGGGCAATCCCAGGGATCCGAACCACCCCGCGGGGGGCGTCTCCGGCCTTGGGTGAAACCGATCATCCGGGATATCTTCCGCTCATGGACGTGACGCCAGACCAGATCCGCGCCGCCCGCGCCCTCCTGCGCCTCGAACAGGCCGA
>JAKBCO010000145.1 GCA_021807785.1 Pseudomonadota bacterium | reverse complement strand
CGCGGGCGGGCTGACCGCTCAGCCCGGCGCCGCGGCCAGCGCGGCGATGATGTCCCGGGGCGGGGCGGCGATGGCTTGCCGATCGGCGGCGGCGGGCGCGTCGGGATGGCGGCGCCCCTGCTTCCAGCCTTTTTCAGGGTGGGCAGCGGAATCCGGTAGGTCGCGGCGAACGCCTGCCGCGACATCCGCGGCTTGCGGCGGATCGCGCGCATATCCGGCGGCGGCACGCGGTGAACCCGCACGCCGGAGCTTTCCCCCCGGACGGAGCGGTTTGCGCCCGCCCTTGTGAACCCGCCCCCCGGGGGCTAATCCCTGCCGCTCTCCGCTCCCCCCGCGTAAAGGCTTCCGCATGTTCTCCCGGCTGCTCGGCTTCATGTCGGCCGACATGGCGATCGACCTCGGCACCGCCAACACGTTGGTCTATGTGAAAGGCCGTGGCATCGTGCTGGCGGAACCCTCGGTGGTGGCGATGGCCGACGTGAAGGGCAAGCGCCAGGTGCTGGCGGTCGGCGAGGAGGCCAAGCAGATGCTCGGCCGCACCCCGGGCAATATCTCCGCCATCCGCCCCCTGCGCGACGGGGTGATCGCCGATTTCGAGGTGGCGGAGGAGATGATCAAGCACTTCATCCGCAAGGTGCATGGCCGCCGCAGCTTCGCCTCCCCGCTCATCATCGTCTGCGTGCCCTCGGGCTCCACCGCGGTCGAGCGCCGCGCCATCCAGGAAAGCGCCGAAAGCGCCGGCGCGCGGCGGGTGCTGCTGATCGAGGAGCCGATGGCCGCCGCCATCGGCGCCGGGATGCCGGTCACCGAACCTTCCGGCAGCATGGTGGTCGATATCGGCGGCGGCACCACCGAGGTGGCGGTGATCTCGCTCGGCGGGATCGTCTATTCCCGCTCCGTCCGCGTCGGCGGCGACAAGATGGACGAGGCGATCATCAGCTATATCCGCCGCAATCACAATCTGCTGATCGGCGAATCCACCGCCGAGCGCATCAAGATGGACATCGGCGCCGCCGCCGCCGACCCGGACGGCGACGGCGGCCCCTGGCGGGAGGTCAAGGGACGCGACCTGGTGAACGGCGTGCCGCGCGAAGTGGTGGTGGGCCAGGCGCACATCGCCGACAGCCTCCAGGAGCCGGTGGGCCAGATCGTCGAGGCGGTGAAGGTGGCGCTGGAGAACACCCCGCCCGAGCTGTCCGCCGACATCGTGGACAAGGGCATCATGCTGACCGGCGGCGGGGCGCTGCTCAACCGGCTGGACCAGGTGCTGCGGGATGCCACCGGGCTGCCGGTCGCGGTGGCCGAGGACGCGCTCTCATGCGTCGCCCTCGGCACCGGCCGCGCGCTCGAGGAACTGAAGCGTTTGCGCAATGTGCTGAGCTCGATGTACTGACCCCATGCTTCGCCTCTCCCTGCCGCTGCGCCAGGCCCTCGGGCGGCTCACCCTGCCGGTCCTGTTCGCTGCCTCCTTCGCGGTGGTGCTGCTGGGGCGGCTCGATCTGCGGGTGGGTGACCGGGCGCGCGCGGTGCTGTCGGACGCGCTGGCCCCGCTCTACGCGCTGATCGCGCCCCCGGTGCGGGCGCTGCGGGTCACCGCCGACGGGCTGGTGGGGCTGATCGGGGTTGATAACGACAACGCCCGGCTGCGCGCGGAGAACGCGCGGCTGCGCCACTGGCAGGCGGTGGCGCTGGCGCTGGCGACGCAGAACCGGGCGCTGAAGGCGGCGCTGCACTGGGTGCCCTCGCCGGCGCCCGAGTTCGTCACCGCCCGCGTGGTGGCCGACGCCGGCGGGGTCTATGTGCGGGCGATGCTGCTGGCCACCGGCCCCAACCATTTCATCCATTCCGGACAGATCGTGCTGGCGCATGGCGCGCTGGTGGGGCGGATCGCCGATGTCGGCGCCCGCTCGGCGCGGGTGCTGCTGCTGACCGACCTCAACAGCCGCATTCCGGTGCTGCTGGAAGGCGGCAAGGGGCGCGCCATCCTGGCCGGCAGCAACGGGCCGCGGCCGCGGCTGATCTTCGCCACCGGCGCCGCGCCGCGCCCGGGCGAGCAGGTGGTCACTGCCGGCCTGGCCGACGGCATCCCGCCCGATCTGCCGGTGGGCACGGTACGCCTGACCGCCCGTCGCGTCCCGGAACTGGTGCCCTATGCCGATCTGGACCGGCTGGAGACGGTCCAGGTGGTGCAGGGCGGGCTCCCGCCGCCCGCCGCGGCGGCGCATTAGCCGGTGCGGCGGCGATGGTGGAACTCGGCGCCGCGCCCGGCATCCGCCCCCGCCCCAGCCTCTGGCGGCGGCTGGATGCGATGGCGCGTGCCGCGCTGCCGGTGGCGGCGACGGTCGGGCTGCTGATCCTGGCCGGCGCCCCGTTCGGCATCCCCGATCAGGCGGTGCTGGGGCCGACCGTGGCGGTGATCTCGGTGTTCTTCTGGACCCTCTATCGGCCGGCTTCGATGCCGGCGCTGGTGGTGTTCCTGCTGGGGCTGCTGCTGGATCTGCTGAACTGGCAACCGCTGGGCGCGGGGGTCCTGCTGCTGCTGACCGTCCATGCCGTCACCCTGCGGCTGCGCCGCCCATTGGGTGCCGCCGGGCTGGTCGCGGTGTGGCTGGGCTTCGCCCCCGTTGCCGCCGGGGCGGCGATGCTGCTGTGGGCGCTGGTCTCGGTGCTGGACCTGCGGCTGATGCCGGTTGGCCCGGCGCTCTTCCAGGCGGCGCTGACCGCGGCGCTCTATCCGGTGCTGGCGATCCCCTACGCCCATGCCCATCGCGGCGCCGCGGCGCCGGAGCGCGCCTGAGATGCGCCGCGAGACCCGCCGCGCCGGGGTCTTCACCCGCCGCGCCCTCGCCGTGCTCGCCGGCCAGACCGCGGTGCTGGGGTTGCTGTCGGCGCGGCTCTATCAGGTGCAGGTGACGGAGGGGCGCCGCTACGCCACCCGCGCCCGCCAGAACAGCATCAGCCTGCGCATGATCGCCCCGGTGCGCGGGCGCATCCTCGACCGCGGCGGGGTGGTGCTGGCCGGCAACAAGCAGGCCTGGCGGGCGCTGCTGATTGCCGAGCAGAGCCACGACATCGACCGCACGCTGGACCGGTTCTCGCGCATCGTCCCGCTCGATGCCCGCGCCCGCGCCCGCATCCGCCGCGATGTCGCGCAGAACCGCCGCTTCATCCCGGTGCTGGTGGCCGATTTCCTGACCTGGGATCAGATGGCGCGGATCGAGGCGGCGGCCCCGCGCCTGCCGGGCATCGTGATCGATGTCGGCCAGACCCGGGTCTATCCGTTCGGCCCCGATTTCGCCCATGTGGTGGGCTATGTCGCCCCGCCCACCCCGGCCGATGTGGCGCGCGACCCGGCGCTGGCGCTGCCCGGGATGCGGGTCGGCCGCACCGGGGTGGAGCGCTTCCGCGAGCGCGATCTGCAAGGGCAGGCGGGCTCCGTGCAGCTGGAGGTGGACGCGGCCGGGCGGGTGATCCGCGAACTCGCCCGCGATGGCGGCGTGCCCGGCGCCGACGTGACGCTGACCCTGGATGCGGGCTTGCAGCGCCTGGCGATGCGCCGGCTGGCCGGGCTGTCGGCCAGCGCGGTGGTGCTGGACGCGCGCGACGGGGCGGTGCTGGCGATGGCCTCCACCCCATCCTTCGACCCCGGGCTGTTCGATACCGGGGTGAGCGAGGCGCAGTGGAAGGCCTGGATCACCGATCCGATGGCCCCGCTGATCGACAAGGCGGCGGTGGGCGTTTATGCGCCCGGCTCCACCTTCAAGCCCGGGGTGGCGCTGGCGGCGCTCAGCGCCGGGGCGATCACCCCCACCACCACCTTCTTCTGCCCGGGCTATTTCCAGCTCGGCAACCGCAAGTTCTATTGCTGGAAGCGCGGCGGGCACGGCACCGTCGATGTCCACACCGCGCTTCAGCAGAGCTGTGACGTGTTCTTCTACCACACCGCGTTGCAGGTCGGCATGGATCGGATCGCGGCGATGACGCACCGGCTGGGGCTCGGGGTGCGGCTGCCGCTCGATCTGCCGTTGCAGGCACGGGGGCTGGTGCCGACGCCGGCTTGGCGCCGCGCCCATGGTCATCCCTGGGTGCTGGGCGATACCGCGCTGGCCGGCATCGGCCAGGGGTTCGTGCAGGTCACGCCGCTGCAACTGGCGACTTATGTGGCCCGGGTCGCCACCGGCCGCGCGGTGGCTCCGCATGTGGCGGCTTCGATCGGCGGGCGGGTGCTGCCCGGCGGGGTGGCGTCGGACTGGCCGCTGCTCGATATTCCCCAGCCGGCACTGAAAGCCGTGCATGACGGCTTGGCGGCGGTGGTGAATACCCCGCTCGGCACCGGCTGGACGGTGCGCCTGCCGCCGGCGCTGGGGGTGCGGATGGCGGGCAAGACCGGCACCGCGCAGGTGACCGGGGTCAGCCAGGCGGAGCGGCTGGCGGGCGGATTCCACTCCTCGCAACTGCCGTGGAAGCTGCGCCCGAACGCCCTCTTCATCGCCTTCGCCCCGGTGACGGCGCCGCGCTACGCCACCGCGGTGGTGGTGGCGCACGGCAACGAGGGGGCGGAAGCGGCGGCCCCGATCGCGCGCGACCTGATTGTGGCGGCGCTGTCGCGCGACCCGACCGTGGCGCAGGCCGCCCCCGGGACGAAATCGTGAAGGCGCGCGCCGAGGGACGGCTGCTGGTGGCGCTGCCGTTCGACGTGACGGCCAAGCTGGCGCGGCTGAACTGGGGCTTTGTGCTGCTGGTCTGCCTGCTGGCCGCGGTCGGCTACGCGGCGCTCTACAGCGTCGATGGCGGATCGCCGAAACCCTATGCCGAGGCGCAGGCGGTGCGCTTCGCCGCCGGCCTCGTGCTGATGCTGGGGCTGGCGCTGGTGGATATCCGGCTGATCGCCCGGCTGGCCTGGCCGGCCTATGGCGCGGCGCTGCTGCTGCTGGCGGCGGTGGCGCGGTTCGGCCATGTCGGCAAGGGGGCGGAGCGTTGGATCGACGTCGCCGGGATCGCGCTGCAACCCTCCGAGTTGATGAAGGTGGCGCTGGTGCTGGCGCTGGCCGCCTGGTTCCGCCGCGCGTCGTGGGAGCGGGTGGGCAGCCCGTTGTTCCTGATCGTGCCGGCGCTGGCCATCGCCGCGCCGGTGGCGCTGATCCTGAAGGAGCCGAACCTGGGTACCGCCGTCATCACCCTTGCCATCGGCGGGGCGATGCTGCTGGCGGCGGGGGTGCGGCTGTGGCTGTTCGCGCTGGCGATCGCGCCACTGCCGCTGGTCGCGCGGATCGCCTATTCGCATCTGCACGGCTATCAGAAGCAGCGTATCCTGACCTTCCTGCATCCCGAGAGGGACCCGCTGGGCGCCGGCTACAACATCATCCAGTCCAAGATCGCGCTCGGGTCGGGGGGAATGTGGGGACAGGGCTATCTGCATGGCACCCAGGGGCATCTGGGGTTCCTGCCCGAGAAGCAGACCGATTTCATCTTCACCACCATCGGCGAGGAATGGGGCTTCGTCGGCGCCCTGGCGGTGGTGGCGCTGCTGCTGCTGATCATCGTCGCGGCGATGCTGATCGCGCTGCGCTGCCGCCACCAGTTCGGGCGGCTGCTGGCGTTCGGGGTGGCGGTGGATTTCTCGCTCTACGTGTTCGTGAACCTGGCGATGGTGATGGGGGTGATCCCGGTGGGGGGGGTGCCGCTGCCGCTGGTGTCCTATGGCGGGTCGGCGCTGATCGCGGTGATGGGGGGGTTCGGGCTGCTGCTGTCGGTGGATGTTCACCGCGACGTGGTGTTCCCGAGGGATCTTGAGGACGGGTAGGAAGGTGGTGGCCTGTCGTCGTGATTCCGTGGCAGGATGCCGCCATGCTGAGCGACGCGGCGTTGCGCGAACTGCTGGTTTCCGGCGAGTCCGACCATGTCGAGCGGACGGCACAGCTGCGCGACCGCAGCAAGATCGGCGAGGCGATCTGCGCCTTCGCCAACGATCTGGCGGATCGCCGACAACCCGGCGTGATCTTCGTCGGCGTCACCGATGCCGGCGCCTGCGCAGGGCTCGAGATAGACGAACGGGTGTTGCAGACCCTGATGGGGTTTCGCACCGACGGGAATATCCTGCCGCAGCCGGTGATGTCGGTGCGCCGGGCGGTGCTGGACGGCTGCGCCATGGCGGTGGTGGAAGTCGCGCCCTCCGACAGCCCGCCGGTGAAATGCGACGGCCGGGTCTGCGTGCGCGTCGGCCCCCGACGCGGCTACGCCACCCCGGAGGAGGAGCGCCGTCTGACCGAGCGCCGCCGCTGGGGCGCGTTGAGCTTCGACCAGCAGCCGGTCGCCGGCGCCGAGCTCGGGGACCTCGATCTGTTGCGATTCCAGGAGGAGTACCTCCCGGCGCTGATTGCGCCCGACGTGCTGGCCGAAAATGGGCGCGAGATCGCCGATCAGCTCCGCGCGCTGGGTCTGACGTGGCGGGACGGCACGCCGACGGTGCTCGGCCTGCTGGTGTGCGGACGGAATCCGCGCGCCTGGCTACCCGGCGCCTATGTGCAGTTCGTCCGTTATCCCGGCACCGAGATCGGCGATCTGGTGCAGAGCCACCGCGAGATCGGCGGCCCGCTGGTGCCGCTGCTGCGCCAGTTGGACGAGGTCATCGAGGCCAATGTCCGCCACGGCGCCGATCTGACCGGCCCGGTGGAGCGCGCCCGCGACGACTACCCAGTGCTGGCGCTGCAGGAACTGGTCCGCAACGCGGTGATCCATCGTAACTACGAAATGACTTCGGCGCCGGTCCGGCTGACCTGGTTCGCCGATCGGGTGGAGATTCTGAGCCCCGGCGGGCCCTATGGCGCGGTGACTGAGGCGACGCTGGGACAGGAGGGCAACCTCACCGACGCGCGCAACCCGGCGCTGGCCGTCGCGGCCAAGGCGCTGGGGTTCGTGCAGCGGTTCGGCTCCGGCATCCCGCGCGCCCGCCGGGCGCTGGAGCGCAACGGCAACCCGCCGCCCGAGTTCCGGGCGGAAGCGAATTTCATCCATGTCACGGTGCGAGCAGCACCATGAAGACGGTGGGGTTTTTCAACAACAAGGGCGGCGTCGGGAAGACGACGCTGGTCTATCACGTCGCCTGGATGCTCGGCCTGCTTGGCCAGCGGGTGCTGGCGGTCGATCTCGATCCGCAAGCCAATCTGACGTCGATGTTCCTCCCCGAGGAGCGGCTGGAGGCGATCTGGGAGCAAACGCCGCGGCCGACCCTGCATGGGGCGGTGGCGCCGCAATTCCGCGGCGTGGGCGACATCGCGGTGGCCGCGATCGAACCGGTGCATGAGCGGGTCGGGCTGCTGGCGGGGGACCTGGAACTGGCGCGGTTCGAGGATCAGCTCGCGCTGGCCTGGCCCAGCGCCGGCGACGGGGATGAACGCGCGTTCCGCGTGCTCAGCGCATTTGCGCGCGTGATCGCCGAGGCCGGAGCGGCGTTCGAGGCTGATCTGGCGCTGGTGGATGTGGGCCCTAATCTCGGTGCGCTCAATCGCGCCGCCCTGCTCGCCTGCGACCATATCGTGGTGCCGCTGGGGGCGGATTTGTTCTCGCTGCAAGGGTTGCGGAACATGGGGCCGACCCTGCGCGACTGGCGCGAGGGCTGGGCCCGGCGGCGCGAGAAGAACCCGGACCCGGGGCTCGCGCTGCCGGCGGGAACCATCGCCCCGATCGGCTATGTGGTGATGCGCCACAGCGTCCTGGCAGGCCGCCCGGCCCGGGCGTTCAGCAAATGGATCGCGCGCATCCCCGGCCAATATCGGCATTTCATGCTGAATCAACCGGCCACCGAGGAGACGGAGACCTCGGCGGACCCGAACCAGATCGCGCGCCTCAAGGACTACCGATCGTTGATGCCGCTGGCGCAGGAGGCGCGCAAGCCGATGTTCCTGCTGCGCCCGGCGGACGGTGCGTTCGGCGGCCATCAGGCCGCGGTAACCGCCTGCCACGAGGATTTCGCCGCGCTGGCCGGTGAGATCGCCGGACGTGTCGCCGCCGGGTGAGTCCCCCCACTCAGGGCCCGGCGCCGGACGGGGCGGCAATCGTCGGGTTGGTCGCCGCCGCCAGCCCCGCCGGCGGGCCGGCGGCCAGGTCGGGCGCGTGCTTCTTCCCCGGCCGCTGGTGCGGGATGTCCACGGTGTAGTCCGGCACCACGCGGGCCTGCTTGCCGGCGATCACCAGCACCCGCATCCCGATCGGCAGCGGCCTGCGGTCGGTCTGCGCCACCGAGACCAGGTGCCCATCCGTCTCCTGGACGATGTATT
>JAKBCO010000004.1 GCA_021807785.1 Pseudomonadota bacterium | reverse complement strand
AGGTGCGGGTGCGGGAGGTGGCGCGCGACAAGCGCCACAACCACGACAAGCGGCCGGTCTGGCTGGGGCCCCACCTCAAGCCGCCCGAACTCCAGCCGATCCCGTATTCGTTCCGAGGGTGAGGGGGCAACCCCGGACGCCAAGCAAAAACGCACGCCCAGAATGTTACGATATACCAACTAACGACCCAGGGTAGCGCCCACCCCCGGATCGGGCCTATCTCCCCCCCGTGTCCGCCCCCCTCCGCACCCAAGCCGCGCTGATCGCCGCCGGCCTCGTCCCCGAAACCCAGCGCCCGGCGCTCGACGCCGTCGCCGCGCGCTACGCCATCGCCATCCCCCCCACCCTCGCCGCCCTCATCGAATCCCCCGACGACCCCATCGCCCGCCAGTTCGTCCCCCACCCGGACGAGCTCCGCCACGCCCCCCACGAGCACCCCGACCCGATCGGCGATGACGCCCTCTCCCCGCTCAAGGGCGTCGTCCATCGCTACCAGGACCGCGCCCTGCTCAAGCCCCTGCTCGCCTGCCCGGTCTATTGCCGCTTCTGCTTCCGCCGCGAACATGTCGGCCCCGATGGCGGCCTGCTGAGCCGACCCGAGCTCGCCGCCGCCCTCGCCTGGCTCGCCGCCCGCCCCGAAATCCGCGAAGTGATCCTGACCGGCGGCGATCCGCTGATGCTCGCCCCAAGCCGCCTCGGCGCCATCCTGCGCGCCCTCGACGCCATCCCCCACATCGAAACCCTCCGCATCCACACCCGCCTCCCGCTCGCCACCCCGGAGCGGATCACCCCCGCCCTGCTCGCCGCCCTCGAAACCACCACCCCGCTCTGGCTCGTCCTGCACGCCAACCACGCCAGCGAGTTCACCCAGGCCGGCCGTGCCGCGCTCGACCGCCTGCGCCGCGCCGGCCTGCCGCTGCTCGGCCAGTCGGTGCTGCTCGCCGGCGTGAACGACAGCCCCGAGGCGCTGGAGGCGCTGTTCCGCGCCATGCTCGCCGCCCGGGTCAAACCCTATTACCTGCATCAGCTGGACCCCGCCCCCGGCACCGCGAGGTTCCACGTCCCCATCGCCCGCGGCCAGGCCCTGCTCAGGGCGCTGCGCGGGCGGGTCACTGGCCTCGCCTGGCCCACCTATGTGCTGGATATCCCGGGCGGGGCCGGCAAAGTGCCGATCGGCCCCGACTATCTCGGCCCTGGCAACACCGTCCGCGACCCCGCCGGGCGCCCCCACCAGCTGGAAAGCGAAGCGACGTGAGCGAGACCACCCCCCCCTCCTTGCCCACCCGCCTGCTCGCCCATTTCCGGCGCGAGCCGCACGCGCGGCACCTCGCGCTGGCCTGCACGCTCGCGCTGGCGCCGATGCTGCTGGCCAGCCGCTCGATCTCCGACGTCCTGATCTCCCTCACCGGGCTCCTGTTCCTGGCGAGCCGCCGGCGCGGCGACTGGGGTTTCGTCGCCAAACCCTGGCACGCGCTGGCGCTGGCGTTCTGGGTCTGGCAGGTCGTCACCTCGGTCCTGCGCGGCGACGGGCACCAGATCATCGAGGCGCTGGTGCTGATCCGCCTGTTCGTCTTCCTGGCCGCGCTCGAAACCTGGGTGCTGGACCACCCCTGGGCGCGGCGCTGGTTCGGCATTGCGCTGCTGGTCACCGCGCTCTGGATCGGCCTCGAATGCTGGCAGCAATACCTGACCGGCTTCAACGTCTTCGGCATCGGCCGCTGGAATGACGGCTCGCTCACCGGCCCGATCACCAAGCCGCGGATCGGCCCCACCTGGGCGCTGCTCGCCTTCCCCGCCTTCATGCCCTGGCTGATGCCGCTGCTCGCGCATCCGGGCCGCTGGGCGCGCGTCCTCGGGGTGGCGGGGATCGTGGCGATGGCCCTGACCCAGGTGCTGATCGGCCAGCGGATGCCCACCATGCTGATGCTGCTCGGGCTGGTCCTGGCGGCGCTCTTCGTGCCGCGGATGCGCCGCCCGGCCGGCATCGCCATCCTGGCCGGAGCGCTGCTGGCGGCGCTCGCCAGCATCGTCTCGCCGCCGACCTATCACAAACTGGTGGTGCATTTCGGCCATCAGCTCGGCCATTTCATGGCCACCCAATACGCCCAGCTCTTCGGCCGCGCGCTGGTGATGATCACCGCCCATCCGTGGCTGGGGCTGGGCTTCGACGGATTCCGCGACCACTGCCTGGACAAGATCTACGCCCACGGCCTTTCCTGGTTCCCGGTGGTCGATGCCGCCAGCACCCAGGGCTGCTCCATCCACCCGCACAACTACTATCTGCAGGTGACCACCGGCGCCGGCCTTCCCGGCCTCGCGCTGTTCGTGGCCCTCGGCCTCGCCTGGCTGTGGCGGCTGGGGCGCGGCGCCGGCACCCCACGCCGGCTGGGGCCGTTCCTCACCGCCGCGATGGTGCTCTGGCCGATCGCCTCCACCACCTCGTTCTTTACGCTGCCGAATGTCGGCTGGATCCTGCTCGCCATCGGCTGGGGGCTGGCCGAGGCGCGCCCGCTGCCGGAGGCCTGATGTCGCTGCTGACCATCACCGGGGCGGCGCTGCGGCTGGGCGGGCGGGCGCTGCTGGACGGCGCCGACCTCAGCGTCGATCCGGGCCGGCGGATCGGCCTCGTCGGCCGCAACGGGGCCGGGAAATCCTCGCTGCTGCGCGCCATCCAGGGCCAGCTCGCCCTCGACGGCGGCACCATCCGCCTCGCCGCCCGGGCCCGGCTGGCATCGGTGGCGCAGGAGGCACCATCCGGCCCCGCCTCGCTGCTGGACACGGTGCTGGCCGCCGATCCCGAGCGGCTGCGCCTGCTCGCCGAGGCCGCCGCCGCCCCGCCCGAGCGGCTGGCCGAACTCCACGAGCGGCTGCGGGTGATCGAGGCCGACAGCGCGCCCGCCCGCGCCGGCGCCATCCTGGCCGGGCTCGGCTTCGATGCCGCCGCCCAGGCCCGCCCGGTCGGCGATTTCTCCGGCGGCTGGCGGATGCGGGTGGCGCTGGCCGCCGCCCTGTTCGCCGCCCCCGACCTGCTGCTGCTCGACGAACCGACCAACCATCTCGACCTGGAAGCGACGCTGTGGCTGGAAACCTGGCTCGCCCGCTTCCCCGGCGCGGCGCTGATCGTCTCGCATGACCGGTTCCTGCTCGACCGCGCCGTCCACGCCATCGCCCATCTCGACCGAGGCAAGATCGCCCTGACCCCGGGCGGGTTCGACGAATTCGTGCGCATCCGCACCGAGCGCGCCGCCCAGCAGGCCCGCGCCGCCGAACGGGTGGCGGCCGAGCGCGCCCATATCCAGTCCTTCATCGACCGCTTCCGCGCCAAGGCCACCAAGGCCCGCCAGGCGCAGTCGCGGCTCAAGGCGCTGGCGCGGCTGCCGGCGATCGAGACGGTGATCGAGGACGCGCCCACCCGCTTCGCCTTCCCCGACCCGCCGCGGCTGGCGCCGCCGATCCTGGCGCTGGACCGGGTCGCCGCGGGCTATGACGGCGTGCCGGTGCTGCGGAACGTCTCGCTCTCCCTCGATACCGAGGACCGGATCGCCCTGCTCGGCGCCAACGGCAACGGCAAATCCACCCTGGCCCGGCTGCTGGCCGGGCGGATGGACCCGCTCGCCGGCGAGGTCCGCCGGCCGCCCCGTCTTTCGGTCGGGTATTTCGCCCAGCACCAGGAGGAGGAGCTGATCGCCGCCGCCTCGGCCCTGGACCACCTGGCCGCCGCCCAGCCGCGCGCGACCGAGACCGCGCTGCGCGCCCAGCTGGCCCGGTTCGGGCTGGACGCCGACCGCGCTGGCACGCCGGTCGCCTCCCTCTCGGGCGGCGAGAAGGCGCGGCTCCTGCTGGCGCTCGCCACCCGCGAGGCGCCGCATCTGCTGATCCTGGACGAGCCCACCAACCACCTCGACATCGACGCCCGCGAGGCGCTGGTGAAGGCGCTGGCCGACTACCAGGGGGCGGTGATCCTGATTACCCATGATCCGCATCTGGTGGAGCTGGTGGCGGAGCGGCTGTGGCTGGTCGAAGGCGGCACCGCCCGCCCGTTCGACGGCGACCTCGACGACTACCGCGCCCTGCTGGCCGAACGCGCCCGCCCCGCCGCGCCCACCGCCGCGCCACCGCGGCGGGAGGAGCGGCGCGAGCGCGCCGAGGCCCGCGCCGCGGTGGCGCCGCTGCGCCGGCAGGCGCGCGAGGCGGAGGCGGCACTGGCGCGGATCGCCACCGAGCGGGCCCGGCTGGAAGCGCGGCTCGCCGACCCCGGCTTCTATGCCGCCGGCGGCGGGGCCGAGGTGGTGGCGGCGCAGACGCGGCTCGCCGAACTCGCCCGCGCCGCCGAGGCGGCCGAGGCGACCTGGCTCGAAGCCTCGCTGGCATTGGAGGGGGCATGATAGGGACGGCCCCTTCGGCCGACCGTATCGTGCGCAGGGTTGAGCTGACGGCTGCGCGCGAAATCGAGACCCCACCGGCGGCGCGCCGTCCAGGCGACCTGGCATCGGTTCGCGCCGGCGGATGCCGCAATACCCGGGTTACAATCCGTCCCCACATGCCCCGCCATGACCGACCCGCCCGGCCATCCCGCATCCGGCACCTGCCCACGCGTCATGGCCGGGCTTGACCCGGCCATCCACCCCCCGTCCCGACAGCGCGGCCTTGGCGCCATCCTCCGCCGATGGCCGGGTCGAGCCCGGCGATGACGGGGGAAGCCGCGGCCATGACGGGGAGTGCTCCGGCATGATCCGCCGGCTGCTCGCCGTCGGGTTGGCGACCCTGCTGGCCGGCTGCCAGGTGGGGCCGGCGTTCCACGCCCCGCGCCCGCCCCTGCCGCCCCGCTTCACCGCCGCCGGCGGCGGGGCGCCGATCTGGCCGGCGCGCGGCTTCTGGCGCCGCTATGACTCGCCGCAATTGACCGCCCTGGTCGATGCCGCCCGCACGCGCGGGTTCTCGGTGCGGGAAGCGGTGGCGCAGCTCGAGATCGCCAATGCCGAAGTGGAAAGCGCCGCCGCGCCGCTGTTCCCCACCATCGGCCTGGGCGGGTCCGGCAGCTTCAGCCAGACCGCCGGCGTCCGCGACACCCATCTCTATGCCGCCAATGGGCAGGCCTCCTACGAGGTCGATTTCTGGGGCAAGACCCGCGACGCGCTGGATGCCGCCCGGGCCAATGCCGCGGCCGCCCGCTTCAACGCCGCCACCGTTGCCCTGACCGCGGAATCCGCCGTCGCCACCACCTATCTGCAAGCCCTGGCCGATGCCGACCTGCTGCGCATCGCCCGGCGCAATCTCGCCGCCGCGCGCGGCCTGCTCGCCCAACTCCGGGCCGAGTTCGCCGCCGGGGTGGCCGATGCCCCCACCGTCGCCCAGCAGGCCGCGCTGGTCGCCGCCGAGGCGGCCACCATCCCCAACCTGCGATCGCTGTACCGCCAGCAGATCATCGCCCTCGGCACGCTGACCGGGCAGGCGCCGGAATCGATGCATGTGGCCGGCGGGACGCTGGCCGCGCTGCGGGTACCGCGGCTGCGCCCCGGGCTGCCCTCGGCGCTGCTCGCCCGCCGCCCGGACGTGGCCGAGGCGGAAGCGGTGCTGATCGGCGCCAACGCCAATATCCGCGCCGCCATCGCCGCCTTCTTCCCCACCATCTCGCTCACCGGCAGCGCCGGCTGGCAATCGGCGGCGCTGAACGCGCTGTTCGTGCCGGGCGCGGGCCTGCTCTCGGCCGCCGCCTCGCTCAGCGCGCCGCTGTTCGAGGGCGGCGCGCGGCGGGCGGCGCTGCGGGTCTCCCGCGCCACCTGGCGCGAGGACGTGGCCGCCTACGAGGCTTCGGTGGTGCAGGCGTTCTCCGATACCGAGACCGCCCTGACGGCGCTCCACTACGCCACGCGCCAGGAGGCGCTGGCCGCCCGCGCCGTCGCCCGCGCGCGCGCCGCGCTGGCGGCGGCGGAGGCCCAGCTGCGGGTGGGCGTGATCGACATCGGCTCCGTCCTGACCGCCGAGCAGACCCTGCTTGCGGACCAGAACACGCTGGTGAATGCGCGGCTGACCCGGTTGCAGGCCTCGGTGGCGCTCTACAAGGCGCTGGGCGGCGGCTGGACCGAAGCCGCGATGGGGGAGAAATAGACCGGTGGCACGACGACGCGGACGCATCATCGGCCTGGGACTCGCGGCCTTGCTGGCCGCCGGCATCGCCTGGCACCTCGCCCATCGCCCCACCGCCACCGCCCATGGCGGCGCGGCGCCGGCGCTGGTGGAGGTGGCCACCGCCGTCACCGGCACTGTGCCGGTCTATCTGGATGCGCTGGGCACCGTGGTGGCCGACCAGACGGTGACGGTGCAGCCGATGATCACCGGGCCGCTGCAATCGGTGCTGTTCCACCAGGGCCAGACGGTCGCCGCCGGCCAGCTGCTGGCGCGGATCGACCCGGCGCCGTACAAGGCGGCGCTGGCCCAGGCCGAGGCCAAGCTGGCGCAGGACCAGGCGGCCTTGCACAACGCCGAATTGCAGGCCCGCCAATACGCCGCCCTGGTGCGGCAGAACTACACCTCGAAGCAGCAGGCCGCGACCGCCGAGGCGACCGCCGCCGAGGACCGCGCCCAGGTCCGCCAGGACCAAGCCAGCATCGAGACCGACCACATCAACCTGGGCTACACCCGCATCACCGCCCCGATCGGCGGGCGCACCGGCATCCTCAACGTCAACGCCGGCAACATCGTGGGGCCGACCACCTCCGGCGGCATCGTGACCATCAACACCGTCCAGCCGATCGCGGTGCAGTTCAGCCTGCCGCAGCAGGACCTGCCGGCGATCCAGGCGGCGATGGCGGCCGGCCCGGTGCCGCTCGAGGCCACCGCCGGCGGCGATCCGGCCACCGCGCCGGTGCTGGACCGCGGCACGCTCGAGGTGCTGGACAACACGGTCGCCGCCAGCACCGGCACGCTGACCCTGAAGGGCCGCTTCCCCAACCCGAAGCTGGCGCTCTGGCCGGGCGCCTTCGTCGATGTGCGGGTGCGGGTGCGGGTCATCGCCGGCGCGCTCACCATCCCGCCGGTGGCGTTGCAGCAGGGGCCGACCGGCAGCTTCGTCTATCTCGTGAAGCCGGGGCCGAAGCCGACTGTCGTGATGCGCCCGGTCGAGATCGGCTATCAGGGCAGCACGGCGGTGGTCATCACCAAGGGGCTGCAACCCGGCGATCAGGTGGTCACCGAGGGCACGTCGCGGCTGCATGACGGCGCGGCGGTGAAGATCGTGCCGGGGGGGGGATGAACGTCTCCGCCCCGTTCATCGCCCGGCCGGTCGCCACCGCGCTGCTGGCGGTGGCGATCCTGCTGCTTGGCGTGCTGGGCTATCGGGCGTTGCCGGTCTCCTCGCTGCCGCAGGTGGATTTCCCGACCATCCAGGTGGTGACCAAGCTGCCCGGCGCATCGCCGGACACCGTCTCCAAGCTCCTCACCGCGCCGCTCGAACGCCAGTTCGGGGAGATCGCGGGCCTCGACGCCATGAGCTCGGTCTCCGGGCTCGATACGTCCATCATCACGCTGCGCTTCTCGCTCAGCATGTCGGCCTCGTCGGCGGCGCAGGCGGTACAGGCGGCCATCAACGCCGCCTCCGGCACCCTGCCGCCGAACCTGCAATACCCGCCGGTCTATCACCAGGTGAACCCGGCCGACGCGCCGATCATGACCCTGGCGATGACCTCCCGCACCCTGCCGCTTGCCGAGGTGGCGAACACCGCCCAGACGGTGCTGCTGCAGAAGCTCGCGGAGGTGCGCGGGGTCGGGCTGGTCACGGTGGCCGGCGGCGCGCGCAAGGCGATCCGGGTGCTGGTCGATCCGGTACGACTGGCCGCCTACGGCATCTCGCTCGAGGACGTGCGCAACGCCATCGTCAACGCCAACCAGGCAGGCGCCAAGGGCGGGTTGCAGGGGCCGCACCAAGCCTATGCGATCGGCGCCAACGACCAGATCACTGCGGCGGCGGAATACCGGCGGCTGGTGATCGCCTACCGTAACGACGCGCCGGTGCGGCTGCAAGCGGTGGGGCGGGTCATTTCCGGCCTGGAGAACGACCAGGAAATGGCGAGCTTCAACGGCACCCCGGCGGTGGTGTTGCAGATCCAGCGGCAGCCCGGCGCCAACATCGTGAGCACGGTGGCGCGGGTGCGCGCCGCACTCGCCGCCGACCGCGCCGCGCTGCCGCCAGCGATCCGGCTGACGATCGTGGGGGACCGCACCGCGACCATCGAGGCCTCGGTGCGTGATGTCGAGATCACCCTGGTGACCGCGGCGCTGCTGGTGGTGCTGGTGATCTTCCTGTTCCTGCCCAATCCGCGCGCGGTGCTGATCCCGGCGGCGGCGCTGCCGCTGTCGATCATCGCCACCTTCGCGGTCATGGATGGGCTCGGCTATCAGCTGGATAATCTGTCGCTGATGGCGCTCACCGTCGCCGCCGGCTTCGTCGTGGACGACGCGATCGTGATGATCGAGAACATCGTCCGCTTCATCGAGGCCGGCGAATCCCCCCTGCGCGCCGCCTATCTGGGGGCGGCGCAGATCGGCTTCACCATCATCTCGCTCACCGTCTCGCTGATCGCGGTCTTCATCCCGCTCCTGTTCATGTCGGGGCTGGTCGGACGGCTGTTCTCGGAATTCGCGGTCACGCTGTCGGTGGCGGTGGCCATCTCGGCGGTGATCTCGCTTACCCTGACGCCGATGATGAGCGCGCGGCTGCTGCGTCCGGCAGCCGTTTCGCATCCCGGCCGGGTGGCGCAGGCGGCCGAGGCGGCGCTCGCGCGCACCCGCGATGCCTATGCGGTCGGGCTGCGCTGGTGCCTGCGCCACCAGCGGCTGATGCTGACCGGCTTCGCGCTGACGGTGGCGCTGACGGTGGTGATGTTCATCCTGGTGCCGAAGGCGCTTTTGCCGGAGGAGGACACCGGCCAGATCGTCGCCGTCACCGATGCGCGGCAGGATATCTCGCTTTCGGCGATGCTGCGGTTGCAGGACCGCGCGATCGCGGCGATCCGGCGCGATCCGGCGGTGGCGGCGGTGACCTCGCTGATCGGCGCCGGGGCCACCAACCCGACACCGAACACCGGGCAGATCACCATCATCCTGAAACCGATCGGCACCCGCCCGGCGATCGGGACGGTGATGACCGACCTTAACCGCGCCTTGGCGACGATCCCCGGCCTCACCGTCTATATGCAGCCGGTGCAGGACATCACCTTGTCCTCCCGCGTCTCGCCCACCCAGTACCAGTACACGCTCACCGGGACCGATCAGGCAACCCTGGATGCGTGGTCGGGCAAGCTGCTGGCGGCGCTGCGGGCGTCGCCGGAACTGGCCGACGTCGTCTCCGACCAGGCACCGGACGGGCTCGAGACCCGGCTGCATATCGAACGCGCCGCCGCCGCCCGCCTGGGGGTGACGGTCTCCGCGGTGGCGAACGCGCTCTATGATGCGTTCGGGCAGCGGCAGATCACCACCATCTATGCGCAGAACGCCCAGTACCGGGTGGTGCTGGGGATCGACCCGGCTCAGGCCAGCACGCCGGCGGCGCTCGATTCGATCTATCTGCCCGCCGGCAGCCTGACGGCGGCGGCCAGCACTTCCGCGAGCGGCCCCGGCAGCGCGGTCAGCGGCACCGGCACGGTGACCACCAGCGCCACCGCCACCACCCCGCCGGCGCAGATTCCGCTGGCGGCGGTGGCGCGCATCACCACCGGCCACGGCCCGCTGGTCATCACCCGGGAGGATCAGTTCCCGGCGGTGACGATCAGCTTCAACCTTGCCCCCGGCACCTCGCTGGGCGCGGCGGAACAGGCGATCGCCGCGGCCGAGGCGAAGCTCGGCGTGCCCGCCGGCATCGGCGGCGTCTTCTCGGGCGCGGCGGCGGAGTTCCAGTCGGCGCTGGCCGATACCCCGTGGCTGATCCTGGCGGCGCTGGTGGTGATCTACATCGTGCTCGGCGTGCTCTACGAAAGCACGATCCACCCGCTCACCATCCTGTCCACCCTGCCCTCGGCCGGCGTCGGCGCGCTGGCGGCGCTGATGCTGACCGGGACCCAGTTCACCATCGTCGCCCTGGTCGGCATCGTGCTGCTGATGGGCATCGTCAAGAAGAACGGCATCATCCTGGTGGATTTCGCCATCGAGGCGGAGCGCACGCGCGGCTTGGACCCCGAGCAGGCGATCACCGAGGCGGCGCTGCTGCGCTTCCGCCCGATCATGATGACCACCATGGCGGCACTCTTCGGCGCCGTGCCGCTGGTGCTGGAACGCGGCGCCGGGGCCGAGCTGCGCACCCCGCTCGGCATCGCCATCATCGGCGGGCTGCTGGTCAGCCAGGCGCTGACCCTGTTTACCACCCCGGTGATCTACCTGGCGCTGGACCGGCTGCGTCCGCGCCCGGCGGCGCTGCCGCACCCGGCGGAGTAGCGCATGGGGTTTTCGGCGCTCTTCATCCGCCGGCCGATCGGCACCGCGCTGCTGGCGATGGGGATTCTGCTGGCCGGCACGCTGGCCTTCTTCCGCCTGCCGGTGGCCGCGGTGCCCTCGATCCCGGTGCCGGGGGTGGTGATCTTCGCCTCCGACCCCGGCGCCGATCCGGCCACCATGGCCAGCACCGTCGCCGCCCCGCTGGAACAGACGCTCGGCGTCATCCCCGGGGTGGAGGAGGTGCGTTCGCTCAACTCCATCGGCTCCACCACCGTGATCGTGCTGTTCGACTCCGGCACGAATATCGACGCCGATGCCCATGCGGTGCAGGCCGCCATCGATGCCGCCCTGCCCAACCTGCCTTCGGGGATGCCGGCGCTGCCGTTCTACCGGGTGTTCAACCCGGCCTCGCGGCCGGTGATGACCATGTTCCTCTCCTCGCGCACCCTGCCGCTGCGCCAGGTGTTCGATTTCGCCAACACCGTGATCGTGCAGATGCTCTCGCAGGTGGCGGGGGTGGCGCAGGTCAATCTCTATGGCGGCGAGCAGCCGGCGGTGCGCATCCGCTTCGACCCGCGCCGGCTGGCCGCGGTCGGGCTGACCCCGGGCGACATCTACAACGCGGTGCGCAGCGCCAATGTGCTGGCCCCGCTCGGGGTGATCTCCGGCCCGCATCGCAGCACCATTCTTTCCCTCGACGGGCAGATGGCGACCGCCGCCCAGTACCGCCGGCTGGTGTTGCACGCCGCGAACGGCGCGCTGCTGCGGCTCGGGGACGTCGCCTCGGTGATCGACGGCGTCTCCAACACCCAGGTGGCGGCGACCGACGGGCGCTCGCCGGGGATCGTGGTGGCGATCACCAAGACCGCCTCGGCCAACGTGATCCAGACCGTCGCGGGCATCCGCGCCCGGATGCCCGAGATCGCCCACCACCTGCCGGGGGCGGTGCATCTGCGGATCATGACCGACCGCACCACCACCATCCGCGCCAGCGTCACCGATATCGAGTTCACCCTGCTCATCACCGTGGTGCTGGTGCTGCTGGTGGTGACCCTGTTCATGCGCCGGCTGACGCCCACCATCGCCGCCGGCGTCACCGTGCCGCTCTCCATCGCCGGCACCCTGGCGGCGATGTGGGCGATGGGATTCTCGCTCGATAATTTCTCGCTGCTGGCGCTCACCATCTCGGTCGGCTTCGTGGTCGATGACGCGATCGTCATGATCGAGAACATCGTCTCCCGCCACGAGCAGGGCGCATCGGGGATCGAAGCCGCCATCGCCGGGGCGCGGCAGATCGGGTTCACCGTGTTCTCGATCACCGTCTCGCTGGTGGTGGTGTTCCTGCCGCTCACCCTGATGGGCGGCATCATCGGCGGGCTCTTCAACGAGTTCGCGCTGACGCTGTCGGTCTCGATCCTGATCTCGGGGCTGATCTCGCTCACCGTCACGCCGATGATCTGCGGGCGCTTCATGGGCCGCACGCCACGGGTCGGGCGGGATTCGCGGATGGCGCGGGCGATCGATGCCGCCTATCGCCACAGCCTGGAGGCCTATGCGCGCAGCCTGGACTGGGCGTTGGCGCATGGGCGGCTGGTCCTGGCGGGCTTCGCGCTCACCGTGGCGGCGACCGTGTTCCTCTACGTCAAGGTGCCCAAGGCGTTCATTCCCGAGGAGGACACCGGCCTCATCATGGGCCAGACCATCGCCGCGCCGGATGTCTCCTTCGCGCGGATGCAGCGCTTGCAGGACCGGGTGGTGCGCATCATCCGCGCCGACCCGGCGGTGGAGACGCTCTCCTCCCGCATCGGCGTGGTCAACGGGTTCTCCACCGCCAATCGCGGCAACCTCATCATCGGACTGAAGCCGCTCAACCAGCGCACCGTCTCGGCGCAGCAGGTGATCGTGCGGCTGCGGCGGAAGATCGCGCGCATTCCCGGCATCAGCGCCTATATGAACGTGGCGCAGGACCTGTTCTTCGGCGGGCAATCGACGGGGGGGGAATACAGCTTCTCGGTGCTGGACCCGTCGCTTTCGGACCTGGACCAGGTGATCGCGCGGATGGAGCGGCGGCTGCGCGGCGTGAAGGCGATCACCAACGTCTCCTCCGATCAGGACCGGGCGGAGACCCAGCTCACGGTCACCATCGACCGCGCCGCCGCGGCCCGGCTCGGCGTCAGCGTCGCCGCCATCGATACCGCGCTCGGCAGCGCGTTCGCGCAGCGGCAGATCTCGCGCATCTACCAGGCGCAGAACCAGTACAGCGTGGTGCTGACGGTCGGCGCCGCGCGCGCGCAACACCCGGACGCGCTGGATCATCTCCGGGTGCAGGGCAGCGCCGGGCCGGTGCCGCTGCTGCAAGTGGCGCGGATCGTGCGCGCCACCGCGCCGTTGCAGGTGGCGCATCTGGACGGCGAGCCGTCCGGCACCATCAGCTTCAACCTGGCCCCGGGTGCCAGCCTGGGGTCCGCGGTGGCGGCGGTGAAGGCGGCGATCGCGGCGATGGGCCTGCCGGCGGACGTGCGCATCAGCTTCGGCGGCAACGCCAAATACTTCCTGCAATCCTTGCAGACCGAGCCGCTGCTGATCGGCGCCGCGCTGATCGCCATCTATATCGTGTTGGGCGTGCTCTACGAGAGCCTCAGCCAGCCGCTGACCATTCTCTCCACCCTGCCCTCGGCCGGGGTCGGCGCGCTGCTCGCCTTCCTGCTGACCGGCACGCCGCTTTCGGTGGTGGGGATCATCGGCATCTTCCTGCTGATGGGGATCGTGAAGAAGAACGGCATCATGCTGGTCGATTTCGCCCTGGAGGCGGAACGGGAGCGCGGGCTCGACCCGCGTGCCGCGATCCGCGAGGCCTGCATCGAGCGCTACCGGCCGATCATGATGACCTCGCTCGCGGCCATTCTGGGCGCGTTGCCGCTGGCGCTGTCGGTGGGCACCGGCTACCAGCTGCGCCGGCCGCTGGGGATCGCGGTGATCGGCGGGCTGATCGTCTGTCAGGCGCTGACCCTGTATTCCACCCCGGTGATCTACCTGGCCCTGGCGGGGTTCGGGCGGCGGCGGGCGCGGCGGATCGCCACCATGCCCGCGGCCTGACTTGCACCGCCTGTCGGTGCGTGCTTTGCCGGGCGCGAACGAGGAGACGCGGCATGACCGACTACCCCGCCGACACCGTGCTCGACCTGATCGACCGCCACCCGGCCGAGGCGCATGCGATCGGCGCCCCAGGGCGCCCCTGGCTCACCCGCGCCGGGCTTCGCGCCCTGGCCCGGCGCACCTTGGCGGTGCTGAACGGCTGCGGGATCGGCCGCAACGACCGGGTGGCGATCGTCGCCCCCAACGGGCCGGAGATGGCATCGAGCTTCATCGCCATCGCCGCCGGCGCCACCACCGCCCCGCTCAACCCGGCCTACAAGCAGGACGAGTTCGATTTCTACCTCTCGGACCTGAACGCCCGCGCCCTGGTGATCCCGCGCGGGATGGACAGCCCCGCCCGGGCGGTGGCCGCGGCGCGGGGAATCCCGGTGATCGAGCTGCTCGCCGATGCCGAGGGCCCGGCCGGCGCGTTCACCCTGGCTCCGCCGTCCGATCTCATCGGCACTCCCGTCGCCCCGGGCCCGGCGGCGGCCGACGACGTGGCCCTGGTGCTGCACACCTCGGGCACCACCTCCCGGCCCAAGATCGTGCCGCTGCGGCAGATCAACATCACCGCCTCGGCCTTCCACATCGGCGAGACCCTGCGGCTCGGCGCCGATGACGTCTGCCTCAACATCATGCCGCTGTTCCATATCCACGGGCTGATCGCGGCGACGCTGTCCAGCCTGGGCGCCGGGGCGGCGGTCTCCTGCACCCCGGGCTTCAACGCCTTCCGCTTCTTCTCCTGGTTCACCGAGGTCCGGCCGAGCTGGTACACCGCCGTGCCGACCATGCACCAGGCGATCCTGGGGCTGGCCCCGCGCAACCAGGCGGCCATCGCGGCCGGGCGGCTGCGCTTCATCCGCTCCTCCTCCGCCTCGCTGCCGCCGCAGGTGATGGAGGCGCTGGAAGCCAGCTTCGGCGTGCCGGTGATCGAGGCCTACGGGATGACCGAGGCGGCGCACCAGATGGCCTCCAACCCGCTGCCGCCGGCACAGCATTACGCGGGTTCGGTCGGCATCGCCGCCGGCCCCGAGATCGGCATCATGGACGAGGCCGGCACGCTGCTGCCACCCGGCGCGCTGGGGGAGGTGGTGATCCGCGGACGCAACGTCACCGCGGGGTATGAGAACAACCCGGCCGCCAATGCCAGCGCCTTCACCGACGGCTGGTTCCGCACCGGCGATCAGGGCGTGCTGGACGAGGCCGGCTATCTGCGCCTGACCGGGCGCCTCAAGGAACTCATCAACCGCGGCGGGGAGAAGGTGAGCCCGATCGAGGTCGATACGATCCTGATGGATCATCCGGCGGTCGCGCAATGCCTCACCTTCGCCCTGCCGCACCCGATGCTGGGCGAGGAGGTCGCCGCCGCCATCGTGCTGGCCGAAGGTGCCGCCGCGACCGAGGCGGAATTGCGGGACTTCGCGGCGAAGCGGCTGGCGCAGTTCAAGGTGCCACGCAAGGTGGTCTTCCTCGACGAGATCCCGAAAGGTGCCACCGGCAAGCTGCAACGCATCGGGCTGGCCGGGAAGCTCGGCCTCTCGGCATGAAGGTCGCCATCTTCGGCGCCGGAGCGATCGGCGGGTTCCTTGGCGCGAAGCTGGCGGCGGCGGGCACCGCCGAGGTCACCTTCATCGCCCGCGGCCCGCATCTGGCGGCGATGCAGGCAAACGGGGTGCGACTCATCAGCGGCGATGAAACCATCACCGTCCATCCGCGCTGCGTCGCCGACGCCACCGAGGCGGGACCGCAGGACGCGGTGATCGTCACCCTGAAAGCCCATTCCCTGCCCGGCGCGGCGCCCGCCATCGCCCGCCTGTTCGGCCCCGAGACCATGCTGGTGACCGGGGTGAACGGGGTGCCCTACTGGTATTTCCATGGCCTGGACGGGCCGTTCCGCGACCGGCGGGTGGACGCGGTCGATCCCGGCGGGCGGTTATGGGACCTCCTGCCGCCGCGGCGGGTGATCGGCTGCGTGGTCTATCCGGCCGCCGAGGTGGTGGAGCCCGGCGTCATCGCCCATGGCTATGGCGACCGGTTCAGCCTGGGCGAGCCGGACGGATCGCGCTCCCCGCGGATCGAGGCGCTGGCGAAGCTGCTGATCGGCGCCGGGCTGAAAGCGCCGATCCGCCCGCGCATCCGCGACGAGATCTGGGTGAAGCTCTGGGGCAACCTGGCGTTCAACCCGGTCTCGGCGCTGACGCTCGCCACCCTCGACCGCATCACCGGCGATCCCGCGCTGCGCGAGCTCTGCCGGGGGATGATGCTGGAGGCCAAGGCGGTGGCCGAGGCGCTCGGCACCCGCTTCGCCATCGACGTGGACAAGCGCATCGCCGGCGCGGCCGAGGTGGGGGAGCACCGTACCTCGATGTTGCAGGACCTCGAACGCGGCCGGCCGATGGAGATCGACGCGCTGCTGGGCGCGGTGGTGGAGCTCGGCGCCATGACCGGGCACGCCATGCCGCTCTGCGAGGCGGTGCTGGGGCTGGTGCGCGAGCGGGCGCGCCAGGCCGGATGCTATCCGGCGTGACCGAACGGCCGGCGATCGCCGATCTGGGACCTGGCGTCACCGCGGCGGTCTCGTTCGGCATCTCCGACGTCCTGGGCAAGATCGTCTTCGGCGACGGGGCGGCGCCGCTCACCGTCAGCGCGGTGCGCGGGCTGCTGGGGGTGGCGATGCTGGCCGGCTGGCTGCGCGTCGGGCTGCCGCCGCGCGCGCATGACCGGCGCCAGCTGATGGTCTCGATCGGTCTCGGCGTGCTCTACGCCGCCAACATCTATGGCGTGCTGAAGGCGATCCAGCTGGTGCCGGTGCCGATCGCGATCCTCAGCTATTTCGTCTATCCGCTGCTGACCGGGATCGCCGGCGCCGCGATCGGGCTGGAGCGGCTGGGCGCGGCCGGCGCGGCGGCGGCGCTGGCGGCCTTCGCCGGGCTGGCGCTGATGATCGGCGCGGCGCCGGCGGGGCTGGCCCCGCTTGGCATCGCGGTCGCGTTCGGCGCGGCGCTCTGCCGGGTGGTGATGCTGCTGGTGACCCGCGCCCGGCTGATGGGGGCGGACCCGCGGCTGACCAGCTGGTATTCGCTGATCACCTCCACCGTGGTGCTGCTGGCGCTGGCGGGCGCGTCCGATACCTGGCAGCTGCCGCGTCATCCGATCGGCTGGGCGGCGTTCCTGGGGGTGGCGGTGGCGAGCACCGTGTCCACCCTGGGGTTGTTCGCCTCCACCGCGCGGATCGGCGCCTTTCGCACCGCGCTGGTGATGAATCTCGAACCGGTGGTCTCCACCCTCCTCAGCATCGCGGTGCTGGGCGAAACCATCGGCGGCTTGCAGGCAGTGGGGGCGGCGATCATGGTGAGCGCGCTGGTGGCGTTCCAGCTGGTGCGATAGGGGGCGACATGCTGCCGATGCAGTTCCACACCATCCGCGATTTCCGCCTCCGCCTCGGCGGCGTGCTGGCGGAGGCGCGGATCGCCTATCTCACCCGCGGCCGGCTGGCGGCCGACGGGCGCAACGCGATCCTGGTCACCCACGGCTACACCTCCGGCCCGCGCATGATCGAGGGCGAGGAGAGCGCCTCCGAGGGTTCGTGGTCGGCGCTGGTCGGGCCGGGCCGCGCGATCGACACCGACCGCTTCTTCGTGGTGGCGTCGAACATGCTCGGCTCCTCGTTCGGGTCCACCAATGCCGCCAGCACCGATCCGGCCACCGGCCGCCCCTACGGATCGCGCTTCCCCGAACTCACCGTGAGCGACATCGTCGCCGCCCAGAAGCAGCTGCTGGACGCGCTGGGGGTGCGCGAGCTGATCGCGGTGGTGGGGCCGTCCTACGGCGGGTTCCAGGCGTTCCAATGGGCGGTGGATTTCCCCACCGCGATGCGCGGGATCGTGCCGGTGGTGACCGCGTTGCGCTCGCCGGTGGCGCGGGTGGAGCCGCTGCTGGCGCGGCTGGCGGCCGACCCGAACTGGAACGGCGGCGATTATTACGATCGCGGCGGGGTGGCCGAGACCCTGACCGCGCTGCGCATCGAGACGCTGAAAGGATACGGTCTCGAGGCGAAGCTGGCGGAGCGCTTCCCCGACCCGGCTCCGCGGGCGGCCGAGCTGGCCCGCATCGCCCGCGGATGGGCCGAGCAGTTCGATGCCAATTCGCTGGTGATCCTGCGCAAGGCGATGGGACGCTACGACGTCGCCTCGCGGCTCGGCGCCATCCGGGCGCGGGTGATGTATGTGCTGTCCTCGACCGACACGCTGTTTCCGCCCAGCCTGGCGCCGGAGGTGATGGGGGCGCTGGAGGCTGCGGGGGTGCGGGCGGACTACGTGGCGCTGGAGAGCGCCTTCGGCCACATGGCGTCGGGGTTGGACGGGGCGAAATGGGCGCCTTCGCTGCGGCGGTTCCTCGACGAGATCGCGTCAGGGTAGCCAGTCACCCAGCACCGTCGCGGCGTCCAGCGGGGGCAGCTCGCCAGATGTTTCGCCGTGCGCGGCCAATTCGCGGGCAACGATCCGCCGCGCGAGCGGCTGCTGGCGATCGATGATAGCCGGGATTTCGGCGCGAAGGCTGGGGCTCTCGGACAACAGATCGGCGACCCGCGCGCGCTCGCGCAGCACCGTCGCTTCCCACCCGCCGCGAGGTGCCTGCGCCGGGGAGGCGGTCAGTTTCAGCAGATGTTCAAGGATGGTGCCGATGCGGCTGGCCAGCTCACGGCGTTCCGATCGGCCCAAATCCTCAATCTCCTCGGCGACGTTCTCCCAGTCGATCGGCAGATTATTGCCCACCCGCGCCGCCGCGCGCAGGGCCTGGGCCTGCGCGCGGGTCCAAAGCGCGAAATCCTGATCCGGACCGGGCATGACCTTCACATCCTACACCCGGTGGAGGGCGGTGGCTACGCAATCGAGGAGTTAAAGGCTCCCCCGTCCAGCAGCAGATTATGCCCGACGATGAAGCCCGAGCTTGCGGCGCAGAGGAACGCGCAGGCCTCGCCGAACTCGGCGGGGTCGCCGACACGGCCGGTGGGGTTCTCCTTGCCGCGCTCGGCCAGCACCTCGTCCACCGGGCGGCCGGATTTCTGCGCCGCGAAGGCCGCGCCGCTGCGCAGCCGGTCGGTCAGGAACGGGCCGGGCAGCAGGTTGTTGATGGTGACGTTGTGCTTCGCCACCTGGCGGGCGAGGCCGGCCACGAAGCCGGTGAGCCCGGCGCGGGCGCCGTTGCTCATGCCGAGCTGCGGGATCGGCGATTTCACCGAGGCGGAGGTGATGTTCACGATCCGCCCGAACCTGCGGCCGATCATGCCGTCCACCACCGCCTTGATGAGGAAGATCGGGGCCAGCATGTTGGCGTCCACCGCCTTGATCCAGTCATCCCGCCCCCAGTCGCGGAAATCGCCGGGCGGTGGGCCGCCGGCGTTGTTCACCAGGATGTCGGGCGCGGGGCAGGCCGCCAGGGCGGCGGCGCGGCCGGCCTCGGTGGCGATGTCGCCGGGGACCGCGGTCACCGCGACCCCGGTGGCGGCGCGGATCTCGGCCGCCGTTGCCTCCAGCGCCTCGGCGCCGCGGGCGGTGATGACCAGGTCCACCCCTTCCCGCGCCAGCGACAACGCGCAGGCCCGCCCCAGCCCCTTGCTGGCCGCGCAAACGATGGCCTTGCGGCCCCTGATGCCCAGATCCATGTCGGTTCCCTCCGTGACGCGGCTCAGACCGCGATGGCTTGCAGAATCTCCCGTGACGCCGGCGGGATCGGCGTCGGCCGCTGCTCCCCGCGGGTCACGAACACATGCACGAAATGGCCCTCGGCGGCGGCCACGTCCTCGTCGTTGCGGAAGACGCCGAGCTCGTAGCGCACCGAACTGCCGCCGAGCCGCGCCACCCGCACCCCCACGCTGACCCGGTCCGGCCAGGCCACCGAGCTATGATAGCGGCAGGCCACTTCCGCCACCACGCAATGCACCGCCCCGTCCAGCAGATCGACCACCCCGCGCGACATCTCGAAATAGGTCACCGCGGTGTCGAAGAACGAGAAGTAGTTCACGTTGTTCACGTGCCGGAAGACGTCGTTGTCCATCCAGCGGGTGGTGATCTCGTGGAACCAGCGATAGCCGGCGCGGGTGCCGGGCGGCGGCCGGGTCTCAGACGGGGTGTTCACGGCCGGGCGGTGGCCAGTCCGCGTTCCCGCGGGCGCGCGAGGCTCGGCACTTCCACGTCGATCTCGAGGGTGGAGACCGGATCGCCACGATCGAGCTTGATCTGCACCTTGTCGCGGTCCAGCGCGACGTGCTTGGCGATGACCGCCAGGATCTCCTCCTGCAGGACCGCGATCAGGTCGGAGCCGCCGACGACGCCGCGGTCATGCGCCAGCAGCACCTGCAGGCGCTCCCGCGCGACGGGTGCGGACGGGCGCCGGCGAAACAGCGTCAGCAGGTTCACGCCACCGCCCTCCGTCCGAACAGCTTGCCGAGGAAGCCGCGCGGCTCGGCCGCGGGCAGGATGATCTGGATCTGCTCGCCCTTGAGGCGGCGGGCGGCTTCGATATAGGCCCGCGCCGGCGCCGAGTTGGGGCTGGCCAGGGTCACCGGCGCGCCGAGGTTGGAGGCGCGCAGCACGTCCTGGCTTTCCGGGATGATCCCCAGCAGCGGGATCGACAGGATTTCCAGCACGTCGTCCACCTTCAGCATCTCGCCGCGGCTGGCGCGGGCGGCGTCGTAGCGGGTGAGCAACAGATGCTTGTCGATGCGCCCGCCCTTCTCGGCCTTCTCGGTCTTGGAATCGAGCAGGCCGATGATGCGGTCGGAATCCCGCACCGAGGAGACTTCGGCGTTGGTCACCACCACCGCCTGATCGGCGTGGCGCATGGCAAGCGTCGCGCCGCGCTCGATTCCGGCCGGGCTGTCGCACAGGATCCAGTCGAATCTCTCCCGCAGTTCGCCGATGATCCGCTCGACCCCTTCCGAGGTGAGCGCGTCCTTGTCGCGGGTCTGCGAGGCCGGCAGCAGGGACAGGTTCTCGAGCCGCTTGTCGCGGATCAGCGCCTGCGCCAGCTTGGCGTCACCCTGCACCACGTTGACCAGGTCGAACACCACCCGCCGTTCGGCGCCCATCACCAGGTCGAGGTTGCGCAGGCCGACGTCGAAATCGACCACCACCACATTCTCCCCGCTCTGGGCGAGCGCGGCGCCAAGGGAAGCGGTGGAGGTGGTCTTGCCGACCCCTCCCTTGCCCGAGGTGACCACCACCACCTGTGCCATCGCGTCGTTTCCTTTCCCAATCGTTCAGTCGAGCGGACCGAGCAGCATCGACTCGGCCTCGAGCCAGGCCTGCGCGGGGCGGCCGGCCAGGGCGGGATCGAGATCCTCGGCGGTGCGATAGACCCCGTCGATCGCCAGCAGCTCCGCGTCCAGCCGGCGGCAGAAGATGCGCGCGGCGCGGTTGCCGCCGAGTCCCGCGATCGCCCGGCCGCGCAGGGCACCATAGACGTGGATGGACCCGCCGGCGATGATCTCCGCCCCCCAGGCCACCGCGCCCAGCACGGTGACATCGCCGGCTTCGTGAACGATCTGCTGGCCGGAGCGGACCGCGCGATCGATCAGCAGGGCGGGCGCGGCCGCCGGAGCGGCGTCGGGCAGGGGGGCGGCCGGTTTCGGGGCATCGGCGATTTCTACCGTCCGCCCGCCCCGCGCCGGAGCGGCGCCGGGCGGCGGCGGCGGGCCGAGGCTGCCGCCCCAGCGGGCCACGCCGGCCCAGGATTTATGGGCACCCTCGGTGCCGATGATGCGGATGCCGCGATCGGCCAGGGATTGCAGCAGGCCGGCCACGTCGGGCTGCTCGGGCGGCAGGGCGCCGAGGTCGATCAGCACCGGGCGGCCATCGAAAAAGCCGGGGGCGCGGGTGATCTGCGCGTCGAGCGCGCCGAGCCAGCCCGCCAGCGGCGGTTCGGGCGCCAGGACCAGGGCCATGAAGGACCGGCCGCGGACTCGAAGCATCATCATGGGGGCGGTGCTGGACACGGCGGAAAGGGGTAACGGCGGCCGGGCCGGCGGTCAACGCGATTCGGGGGTGCGCCGACACAAGATTTTGTTGACAAAGTTGTCCCAACCCCAACCGAATGGGTTGCCTCGCTCAAGGTGCCATCGTTCACCTGCCCTGAGCCCGACCTCCCGCGCCCCGGTGACGCGGCGCGGCTATCGGATCGCCCGGACGAGGTCCTTGGAAGCGATGACCCTGAGGGCCCGATCGAGCGGCAGGATGGCGCGGTTGGATGGGCCGACCCTGACCAAGCGTTCCTTCCACTGCGGCACCGGCCGCTGTCCGACGGCCCGGCGGTCACCGGCATCGGCGCGGCAAGAGCAAGACGCGCGGCTTTGCCCACGAGAACGCTGATCGAATCTTCCCCCTCTCCGGCCGAATCTGTCGATTGCGGAGCCGGCAATTCGTCGGCATCCGACCCCGAAGCCCATCCCGTCACCACAGGAGGCGGGATGCCCCCCGCTGCGCCATTCATCGGATCATGGCGTGGATGGAGTTCTCTGCTTCGTCGGTCTCGGCGCGGGCCCGCTCCAGGTCCGGGACACCGGCCAAGCTCGCGCGCCTATCCCGCTGCCGGAACCGGCGGGTGGAAGCGTGTCGCCTGCCAGCCCGACATGTCCTCGTAGCTGCGGTATTTCTCGGTCACCGCCACCTGCGCCGCGGCCAGCAATTGCGCCGCCTCCTCGGGGCGGGTGTCCGCTAACGCGCGGTATCGGGTCTCCCGATACGCATAGTCGCGGAACGGGATCGTCGGCCGCGGCGAATCCAGCCGGAACGGATTTTCCCCCACGCCGCGCATCGCCGGATTGTAGCGGAACAGCGGCCAGTAGCCGCAGGCCACGGCCAGATCCTGCTGGCGCAGCCCGTGGCGCAGATCGTAGCCATGCGCGATGCAATGCGAATAAGCCAGGATCAGCGACGGGCCGGGATAGGCCTCGGCCTCGCGGAAGGCGATCAGGGTCTGTTGCGGATTGGCGCCCATCGCCACCTGCGCGACATAGACATTGCCGTAGGCGATGGCTTGCAGCGCCAGGTCCTTGCGCGCCGTGCGCTTGCCGGCGGCGGCGAACTTGGCGATCGCGCCGAGCGGCGTCGCCTTGGAGGACTGCCCGCCGGTGTTGGAATAGACCTCGGTGTCCAGCACCAGCAGGTTCACGTCGCGTCCGCTGGCCAGCACATGATCCAGCCCGCCATAGCCGATATCGTAGGCCCAGCCGTCGCCGCCGACGATCCAGACGCTGCGCCGGATCAGATGGTCGGCGACCGAGAGGAATTCGCGCCCTTCCTCCGCGTCCAGCGCCGCGGCGCGACGGGTCAGCTCGGCCAGCCGCGCGCGCTGGGCGCGGATTTCGGACTCCCGCCGCTGCGGCGCGGCCAGCGTCTCCGCCACCAGCTCGGCGCCGAGGCGCGGGGCCAGACGCTCGGCCAGACGGCGCGCCAGGTCGAGATGCTGATCGGCGGCCAGGCGGAAGCCGAGGCCGAATTCGGCGTTGTCCTCGAACAGCGAGTTGGACCAGGCCGGGCCGCGCCCCTCGGCGTTTTGGCTCCAGGGCGTGACCGGCAGGTTGCCGCCATAGATCGAGGCGCAGCCGGTGGCGTTGGCCACCATCATCCGATCGCCGAACAGCTGCGACAGCAGTTTCAGATAGGGCGTCTCGCCGCAGCCGGCGCAGGCGCCGGAGAAGGCGAACAGCGGCTCCAGGAACTGCACGCCGCGCACGGTGGCGAAATCCACCCGCGCGCGGTCGTTCACCGGCAGGCCCTCGAAGAAGGCGATGCGCGGGCGTTCGGCGTGCGCGCGGTCGCCCTTGGGCGCGAGGTCGATCGCCTTGCGCGCCGGATCGGCCAGGCTCGGCGTCGGGCAGGCCTCGACGCAAAGCCCGCAGCCGGTGCAGTCCTCCAGATAGAGCTGCAAGGTGAAGGCGACGTCGGGAAAGCCGCGCGCGTTGATGGGGGCGGAGCGGAACCCTGCGGGTGCGCCCGCCAGCCGCGCCGCGTCGTAGTATTTGCCGCGGATCACGCCGTGCGGGCAGACGAAGCCGCACTGGCCGCATTGCACGCAGGCCTCGGCGTCCCAGACCGGCACCTCCTCGGCGATGTCGCGCTTCTCGTAGGCGGCGGTGCCGGGCGGGAAGGTGCCGTCCACCGGCAGCGCGCCGACCGGGATCGCGTCGCCGCGCCCGTCCAGCATCGCCGCCGTGACGCGGCGGACGAATTCCGGCGCATCCGCCGGCACCGGCGGCGGGCGGTCCCAGTTCGCGGTGGCGGCGGCGGGGATCGGCACCTCGGCGAGCCGCGCCAGGGTGCCGTCCACCGCCTGGAAATTCGCCTGCACCACCGCCTCGCCCTTGGCGGCGTAGGTCTTGCGGATCGCCGCCTTGATGCGCTCGATCGCCGCCTCGCGCCCCAGCACGCCGGCGATGGCGAAGAAGCAGGTCTGCAGGATGGTGTTGGTGCGCCCGCGCAACCCCACCTCCTGCGCGGTGCGCGAGGCGTCGATCACGAACAGGCGCAGCCCGAGCGCCAGGATACGCTCCTGCGCCGCGCGGGGCAGCCGGTCCCAGACCTCCGCCGGCCCGTGCGGGCTGTTCAGCAGCACCGTGGCGCCGGGCGCGGCGGAACGCAGGACGTCGCGCCGGCCGACGAAGCCCCAATGGTGGCAGGCGAGGAAATTGGCCCGCTCGATCAGATAGGGCGCGTGGATCGGGCGCGGCCCGAAGCGCAGATGGGACACGGTCTCGGCGCCGGATTTGTGCGAATCATAAACGAAATAACCCTGCGCGTAGCGCCCGGCATCCTCGGCGATGATCTTCACGCTGTTCTTGTTGGCGCCCACCGTGCCGTCGGCGCCGAGGCCAAGGAAGATCGCGCGCACCTCGTCGTCCGGCTCGATCGTGAACTCCGGATCGACCTTCAGGCTGGTGTGGGAGACGTCGTCCTCGATGCCCACCGTGAAGCCGTGGCGCGGCGCCGCCTGGGCCAGGTGATCGAACACTGCCTTGGCCATCGCCGGAGTGAAATCCTTCGACGACAGCCCGAAGCGCCCGCCGGCGACGCGCGGCATGGCGGCGATGTCCCCGGCCGCATGAGCCTGTGCCAGGGTGGCGATCACGTCCTGATAGAGCGGCTCGCCCGGCGCACCCGGCTCCTTGGTGCGTTCCAGCACCGCGATGCGCGTCGTGCTTCGCGGCAGCGCGGCCAGGAAGTCCTCGGTCGGGAACGGGCGGAACAGGCGCAGCTGCAGCACGCCCAGGCGCTGATCGCCGAGTGCTGCGGCGGTGGCGCGCGCCGTCTCGGCGGCGCTGCCCATGACCACGATGACCCGGTCCGCATCCGCCGCGCCGTCGTACTGCACCAGGCCGTAGCGCCGCCCGGTCAGCGCCGCGAAGCGATCCATCGCCGCGCGCACATGCCCGCCCATCGCGGCATAGAACGGGTTGGCGGTCTCGCGCGCCTGGAAGAACGTGTCCGGGTTATGCGCCGTGCCGCGCACCACCGGGTGCTCGGGGTCGAGCGCGCGGGCGCGGTGCGCGCGCACCAGCCGCTCGTCGATCATCGCCCGCAAGGTGGCGTCGTCGATCAGATCGAGCGTGTTCAACTCGTGCGAGGTGCGGAACCCGTCGAAGAAATGCAGCACCGGCAGCCGCCCGGCCAGGGTGGCGGCCTGCGCGATCAGCGCCAGATCGTGCGCCTCCTGCACCGAGGCCGAGCAGAGCTGGGCGAAGCCGGCGGCGCGCACCGCCATCACGTCGGAATGATCGCCGAAAATGGACAGCGCCTGGGTCGCCACCGCGCGTGCCGCGACATGGAACACCGTCGGCGTCAGTTCGCCCGCGATCTTGAACATGTTGGGCAGCATCAGCAGCAGGCCCTGGGAGGCGGTGAAGGTGGTGGTCAGCGCGCCCGATTGCAGCGCGCCATGCACCGCGCCCGCGGCGCCGCCCTCGCTTTGCATCTCCTGCACCACGGTCACGCCGCCCCAGAGATTGCGCACCCCTTCGGCGGCCCATTCGTCGGCCAGCTCGGCCATGGTGGACGAGGGCGTGATGGGGAAGATCGCGCAGACCTCGTTCACCCGGTAGGCGACATGGGCGACCGCGGTGTTGCCGTCCATGGTGGCGCGTATGGCCATCTCAGCCCTCCGCCGGCTCGGGTTCCATGCCGATGGCATGGCAGGGACATTGCTCGAAGCAGACGGCGCAGCCGGTGCAGCGCGCATAGTCGTAGCGGTAGCGGTTGCCGGGGCCGAGCTTGACGATCGCATCCTCCGGGCAGGCGGCCCAGCAATTGTCGCATTCGAAGCAGACGCCGCAGGACAGGCAGCGTTGCGCCTCCCGCCGCGCCTCGCGTTCGGCGAGGCCCTCGGCGATCTCGGCGAAGCCGTCGCGCTCGGCGAGCGGGCGCTGGCGCTGCGCCGCCGGATCGGCGTCGCTGAATACCGGCAGGTTGAGCATGGCGAAGCCGACGCGTGACGGCGGCGGCACCTCCTCATGCGTCGCGCCGCGCAGCCAGGCATCGATCTGGCGTGCCGCTTGCCTGCCATGGCCGACCGCGACGGTGACGCTGCGCTGCGCCGGGATCGCGTCGCCGCCGGCGAAGATGCCGGCATGGCCGGTCATCAGATCGGGCCCGACCTCGACCGTGCCGTCCGGGCGACGCACGAGGCCGGGAACACGGGCGAGGAAGCCGCTATCGGTCGCCTGGCCCAGCGCCAGCACCACCGCGTCGGCCGACAAGGTCTCGATCTCGCCGGTGGGATGCGGGCGGCCCTCGGCGTCGATCGCCATCCGCTCCACCGTGAGGTCGGGACCGGCGATCTCGCGGATGGAGGTCAGCCAGCGGATCTTCACGCCTTCGGACAGCGCCTCGTCGGCCTCGAATTCGTGCGCCGGCATGTGCGCGCGGTCGCGGCGATAGACGATCATGGTCTCCGCCGCGCCCAGGCGCCGCGCGGTGCGCGCCGCGTCCATCGCCGTGTTGCCGCCGCCATAGACCACGACGCGGCGGCCGAGCAGCGGGCGCTCGCCGGCGGCGACGTCGCGCAGCAGCGCCACCGCGTCCAGCACCCGCGCCGCGTCGCGCGCCGGGATGCCGACATGCTGGGAGAGCTGCGCGCCGATGGCGACGAATACCGCGTCGAACCCGCCGGCCTCGCGCAGGGCCAGCAGGTCCTCCACCTTGCTGTCGCGGCGGATGCGCACGCCGTACTCCTCCAGCCGCGCGATCTCGGCGGCCAGTCCGGCGCGCGGCAGGCGATAGGCGGGGATGCCGAAATGCAGCATCCCGCCGGCCACCGGCCCGGCCTCGTGCAGATCCACCGCGTGCCCCAGGCGGCGCAGATGATAGCCGGCGGACAACCCCGAGGGACCGGCGCCGACGACCAGCACCCGCTTGCCGCTGTCCGCCGCGCCGCGCGGCAACGGCCAGCGCGCGGCCAGCGCCGCGTCGCCGAGGAAGCGTTCCACCGCATGGATGCTCACCGCGTCGTCCAGTTCGTTGCGGTTGCAGGCGGATTCGCACGGGTGGTAGCAGACCCGCCCATGCGTTCCCGGCAGCGGATTGGCCTCGACCAGCTTTTCCCAGGCGGCGCGATACTGTCCGGCCTGGGCGAGCGCGAGCCAGGCCTGGATGTCCTCGCCGGCCGGGCAGGCCTCGTTGCAGGGCGGCAACAGGTCCCGATAGACCGGACGGCGGGTGCGCACCGGCCCGGCGCCCGGCGCCGCGGTCAGATCGAGCGCGCGGGTCATGTCGCTGCGTTTCAACATTCGGAAAGCTCCGATCCGGCGGGCAGGCGGGCAAGCACGTCGGCGCGGGTCAGGCGCGCGGTGCCGACCCCGCCGACCGCGGCGGCGCCGGCGGCGAGCGCCCAATCGAGCGCGAGCGCCGGCGCGGCGCCGCCCGCGAGCGCGAACACCAGCCCGCCGAGGAACGCATCGCCCGCGCCGACCGCGCTTCGCACCCTCCCCGGCAGCGCCGGGCGGCGCAGCACGCCGTCCCGGCTGGCCAGCAGCGCGCCTTCGGCACCCAGCGTCACCGCCACCATCCGCGCCGCGCCGGCGCGCACGAGCGCGGCGGCCTCGGCGGCCGGATCGGCCGGCGCGCGACCGATCAGGGCCTCCAGCTCGCCCAGGCTCGGCTTGATCAGATCGAGTCCAGGCGCCCCCCCTGGCGCCAGCGCGGCGGCCAGCGCCGGGCCGGAACTGTCCAGCGCCACCCGCCGCCCGGCCGCGGCGGCGCGGCGCGCGATCTCGGCATAGGCTGTCGCCGGCACGCCTGGCGGGAGGCTGCCGCTCAGCACCAGGAATTCGCCCGGCTCGGCCAGCGCCGTCTCGACCGCCGCGCGCCAGTCCGCTTCCGTCAGGGTCGGGCCTTCGGGAACGAACCGGTACTCCTGCCCGGTGGCCGCCTCCCGCACCGCGAAGGACACCCGGGTGCGCCCGCGGATCGGCACGGCGCGGAAGGGTACGCCCGCTTCCTCCAGCAGTTCGGTCAGAAAGCGGCCGGTGGCGCCGCCTTCGGCCAGTACCGCCAGCGCGTCCCCGCCCAGCGCATGGATCACCCGGGCGACATTGATGCCGCCGCCGCCGGGATCGACCTCCTCGCCGCGCGTACGGATCTTGTGCGTCGGCACGATGCGCGGGGCGACGGTCGCCAAGTCAACCGCCGGATTGAGCGTCAGGGTGACGATCCGCCGGGTCATGTCATCCGGCGCCTTCGGCGGCGCGGACCTCGGCGATCGTGCGCAGCACGCTGCCGGGATTGACGCTGATCGAGTCGATGCCGATCCCGGCCAGGAAGCGCGCCAGCTCGGGGTAGTTGGCCGGGGCCTCGCCGCAGATGCCCACCTTGCGGCCGTTGCGGTGCGCACCGGTCACCGCGAGGCGCAGCATTTCGATCATGCCGGGATCGCGCTCGTCGAAATCGAAGGCGACGATGTCGGAATCGCGATCGACGCCGAGCGTCAGCTGGGTCAGGTCGTTGGAGCCGATCGAGAACCCGTCGAACACGCGGGCGAAGGCGTCGATCTGGATCACGTTGTTCGGGATCTCGCACATCACATAGATCTCGAGCCCGTCCTGGCCGCGTTGCAGGCCGTTGCGCGCCAGCTCGGCCAGCACCGTCTCGGCCTCGGCGACGCGGCGGCAGAACGGGACCATGATGAGCAGATTGGTCAGGCCCATCTCGCGGCGCACCCGCGAAAGCGCGGCGCATTCGAGCGCGAAACCCTCGCGATAGGCCGGATGGGCGTAGCGCGCCGCGCCGCGGAAGCCGAGCATCGGGTTGGCTTCCACCGGCTCGAACGCCGCGCCGCCGATCAGGGCTGCGTATTCGTTGGTCTTGAAGTCGGACAGGCGCACGATCACCGGGCGCGGGAAGAAGGCGGCGGCGATGGTGCCGATGCCTTCGGACAAGGCGCGAATGAAGAACTCGCGCGGCGAGGCATCCGCGCCCGCGCGCGCGGCGATGGCGGCGCGCGCGGCCGGCGCGATCCGCTCCGGATGCTCGATCGCCATCGGGTGGATGCCGATATGCTCGCTGATGACAAACTCCATCCGCGCCAGTCCGACGCCCTCATTGGGCAGCATGGCGGTATGGAAGGCGCGCTCGGGGTTGCCGAGATTGACCATGATCGCCGTCTTCGGCATCGCCAGCGCGCCCAGATCGACCCGCGTCACCTCGAACGGCAGCCGGCCGGCATAGACGGCGCCCTGTTCGCCGGCGGCGCAGGAGACCGTGACCTCGGTGCCGCCTTCCAGCGCCGCGGTGGCATTGCCGGCGCCGACCACCGCCGGCACGCCGAGCTCGCGCGCCACGATTGCGGCGTGGCAGGTGCGCCCGCCATGGTCGGTGACGATGGCGCCGGCGGTCTTCATCACCGGCTCCCAGTCCGGGCTGGTCTGTTCGGCGACCAGCACCTCGCCCGGGCGGAAGGCGGCGAGGTCGGCGGCGCCGCGCACCAGGCGCACCGCCCCGGCGGCGATCTTCTCGCCCACCGCGCGTCCGGTCACCAGCGGCGTCGCGTCCTGCGTCAGGGCGTAGGTCTCCTGCATCCCCGCGGCGCGGCGGGAGGCGACGGTCTCCGGCCGCGCCTGCACGATATAGAGCTGACCATCGTCCGCATCCTTGGCCCATTCGATGTCCATCGGCAGCGGATGGCCGGCGGCGGCGGAATAGTGGTCCTCGATCCGCAGCGCGGCGCCGGCCAGTTCCAACACCTCGGGATCGGTCAGGCAGTAGCGCGCCCGTTGCTCGGGCGGGGTCGGCAGGTTGCGCGTCACGCCCTCGACCAGGCCCATGGTCATCTGCTTCTGTCCCAGCCGGCGACGCAGCACGGCGCGATGCCCGGCGCGGTAGGTGGGCTTGTGGACCACGAATTCATCTGGATCGACCGCGCCCTGCACCACGTTCTCGCCCAGGCCCCAGGCGCCGGTCAGGAGCACCACGTCGCGGAAGCCGGATTCGGTATCCAGGGTGAAGATCACCCCGCTCGATGCCGCGTCGGAGCGCACCATTTTCATCACCGCGACCGACAGCGCCACCCGGAAATGGTCGAAGCCGTTATTGACCCGATAGACGATTGCGCGGTCGGTGAAGAGGGAGGCGAAGCAGCGCCGGCAGGCCTCGAACACGGCCTCGGCGCCGGTGACGTTGAGGAAGCTCTCGTGCTGGCCGGCGAAGCTGGCATCGGGCAGGTCCTCGGCGGTGGCGGAGCTGCGCACCGCGACCGCGACTGCGGCGCCGTATTCTCGTTCGAGTTCCGCGTAGCCCGCCGCGACCGCCGCGCGCAGGATCTCGGTGCCGGTGGCGGCGTGGACGATCTCGCGGGCCGCCGCCGCGGCGTTCGCCAGGGCTGGCAAGTGGGTCACGTCCAGCCGGTCGAGCAGCGCATGGAGGCGCGGCCAAGCTCCAGCAGCGGTCAGCGCCTGGCGATAGGCGATCGCGGTGAGCGCGAACCCGTTCGGCACCCGCACCCCGGCGCCCGCCATGTGGCCATAGAGTTCTCCGAGCGAGGCGGTCTTGCCGCCGACCTCGCCCACATCGCCGATTCCCAGGGTGGCGAACCAGCGTACCAGCGACTGTTCGGTCAGCATGGCCGATCCCTCCTCGGGGCGACAGGTTAGGTCCCTGGGGTGGGGCCACAATGACGTGGATCAACGCCCGACGCTCCGCGACAACCGCCCCCTTGCGCCGCGCCGACTCCTGCCGCCATTTTGCCCCCCCTCGCAGCCAAGGCCCCCCCATGTCCGAACCCACCCCGACCGGCCCGCTTCGCGGCCTGCGCGTGTTCGACCTTACGCGCGTGCTCGCCGGCCCCACCTGCACCCAGATGCTGGCCGATCTCGGCGCCGAGGTCATCAAGATCGAGCGCCCGGGTGCCGGCGACGATACCCGCGGCTTCGCCCCGCCGCTGATGCCGGGCACCAAGGAGAGCGCCTATTTCGTCGGCGTGAACCGCAACAAGCACTCGGTCACGCTCGATATCGCCACGCCCGAGGGGCAGGAGCTCGCGCGGGCGCTGATCGCGCGCTGCGACATCCTGGTGGAGAACTTCAAGGTCGGCGCGCTGGCGAAATACGGGCTCGGCTACCAGCAGCTGCATACGAAACATCCAGGGCTGATCTATTGTTCCATCACCGGCTTCGGCCAGACCGGCCCCTACGCGCCGCGCCCCGGCTATGACAGCCTGATCCAAGCCATGGGCGGGGTGATGAGCCTGACCGGCGAGCCGGACGGGATGCCGCAGAAGGTGGGCGTGCCGGTGGCCGATCTGTTCGCCGGGCTCTACGGCTGCATCGGCATCCTGGCCGCGCTGCGCCACCGCGAGGCCACCGGCCAGGGCCAGCAGATCGATATCGGGATGCTGGACACCCATGTCGCCTGGCTGGCCAACCAGGGCATGAACTTTCTGGCCACCGGCCAGAACCCGCCGCGGCTGGGCAACCAGCACCCGAACATCGTGCCCTACCAGGTGTTCCCCACCGCCGACGGCCATATCGTGCTGTCGATCGGCAACGACCCCACCTTCAAGCGCTTCTGCGAGGCCTTCGCGCTGACCCATCTGCTGGAGGACCCGCGCTTCGCCACCAACGCGGCGCGGGTGGAAAACCGCCAGCTGGTCACCGACACCCTGACCCCGGTGTTGCAAGCCCATCCCACCGGCTGGTGGATCGACCGGCTGGAGGCGCTGAAGATCGGCTGCGGCCCGATCAACCGGCTGGCCGAGGTGTTCGCCGACCCGCAGGTGATCGCGCGCGGGATGCTGCGGGAAATGGCCCATGACGCGGGCGTGCCGGTGAAGGTGATCGCCAACCCGGTGCGGCTGTCGGAAACCCCGGTCGATTACCGCCACGCCCCGCCGCTGCTGGGCGGGCAGACCGACGCGGTGCTGGGCACGCTGCTGGGGCTGGACGCGGCGCGGCTCGCGGCGCTGCGGCAGGCGGGGGTGATCTGAGCGGCCGGCAGAGACACCCTCTGGACATAAGGATATGTTTATGTCATTCTGCGGTGCATGGAGACGCTGCTCGCCGCCCTGCGCGCCTGTGCCGAACCGACCCGCCTGCGCCTGCTGGCGCTCGGCGCGGCGGGGGCGTTCTGCGTCTCCGAGTTCACCGAGATCCTCGGCCAGTCCCAGCCCCGCCTGTCGCGCCACCTGAAGCTGCTCTGCGATGCCGGACTGCTGGACCGGCAACGGGAAGGGGCGAATGTCTGGTTCGCCGTCCCCCCCGGCGCCGGCGGCGCGCTGGCGCGGGAGTTGCTGGCGCGGCTGCCGGCGGATGACCCGGTGCTCGCCGCCGACCGGCGGGAGGCGGCGCGGGTGCTCGCCGAGCGAGCTCGCATCGCCTCCGAAAGCTTCCAGCGCCAGGGCGCGGAGTGGGACGAGACCCGGGCGCTCGACCTGCCCGCCGCCGCGGTGGAGGCGGCCCTGCTCGCCCAGGTTCCGCCCGGCGGCGCGGCCAGGGTTCTGGATATCGGGACCGGCACCGGGCGGGTGCTGGAACTGCTCGCCCCGAGCGTGGCGGAGGCGATCGGCATCGACGCCTCCGCCGCCATGCTGGCGCTGGCCCGCGCCCGGCTGGCCCGCGCCGGCCTCGCCAATGCCGCGGTGCGGCGCGCCGACATGTATCGGCTGCCCTTCGCCGATGCCGGGTTCGATCTGGTGGTGGCGCAGATGGTGCTGCACTACGCCGAGGCGCCCGGGCGCGTGCTGGCGGAGGCCGCGCGGGTTCTGACCCCCGGCGGACGGCTGGTGGTGATCGACCTGGCGGCGCATCGGCGCGCCGATCTCGCGCTGCGGTTCGCGCATCGCTGGCAAGGCTTCGCCGCCGCCGATATCGGCCGCCTGCTGGCCGAGGCCGGGCTGGCCCCCGAACCCGCGCACGACATCGCCCCCACCCATCCGGGCGGCCTGCCGGTCCTGATCTGGACCGCGCGCGCCGCTGCCCTTGCGCCTGCCTGAGCGAGACCATGCCCCGATCCCATCTGCTCGACGTACTCAAAGACCGCGTGCTGCTGGCCGACGGCGGCATGGGCTCGCGCGTGCAGGCGCTGCATCTGGATATCGAGCGCGACTACTGGGGGCGCGAGAACTGCACCGATGTGCTGTGCCTGTCGCGCCCCGACCTGGTGCGCGAGATCCATCACGGCTATTTCGCGGCCGGCGCCGACATGGTGGAAACCAACAGCTTCGGCGCCTCCCCGGTCACCCTGGCCGAGTTCGATCTCGCCGACCGCGCCTTCGAGATCAACCGCCGCGCCGGCGAACTGGCCCGCGAGGCTGCCGAAAGCTTCGCCGACGGGCGCGACCGTTACGTCCTGGGCAGCATCGGCCCGGGCACCAAGCTGCCGAGCCTGGGCAATATCGCCTACGATCCGCTGGAGGACGCGCTGACCGAGCAATGCCGGGGCCTGATCGCCGGCGGCGTGGACGCGATCCTGATCGAGACCTGTCAGGACCCGTTGCAGATCAAGGCCGCGGTGAACGGGGCCAAGCGCGCCCGCGCCGAGGCCGGCACCGACACCCCGGCCTTCGTGCAGGTCACGGTGGAGACCACCGGCACCCTGCTGGTCGGCCCCGATATCGCCGCCGCCGCCGCGGTGGCGCATGCGCTCGATGTGCCGATGCTGGGGCTCAACTGCGCCACCGGGCCGCAGGAGATGGCCGAGCATCTGCGCTGG
>JAKBCO010000144.1 GCA_021807785.1 Pseudomonadota bacterium | reverse complement strand
CGCGAAACCTCGGGCGGGAAAACGGAGCGAAAGGAAGCGGGCTTATGACGGCCCGCGCCGGGCGCGTCAACCGCGATCCCGCCCCCGCGAGCTCGCCCCGCGAGCTTGCCCCACGAGCTTGCCCGGGCCCCGCCACCGTGCCATCCCGCCCGCGCCATCCCGCCCGCGCCATCCCGGAGCCGTGCCATTCCGCCCCGCACCATCCTCCATGTGCTCGACCACAGCCTGCCGCTGCAAAGCGGTTACGTCTTCCGCAGCCTCGGCCTGCTCGGCGCCCAGCGCGGCTTCGGCTGGCGGACGGTCCAGGTCACCGGCCCGCGCCACAATGCCGGCACCCCGGCCGAGGAGACCATCGACGGCTGGACCTTCCACCGCACCCCGCACCCGCCGCCGCGCCCGCCCGTCTGGCACGAACTCGCGGAAATGCGCGCCCTCTCGCGCCGGCTGGAGGCGGTGATCGCCGCCACAAGCCCCGACATCGTCCACGCCCACTCGCCCCTGCTCGCCGGCTTCCCCGCGCAGCGCGCCGCCCGCCGCGCCGGCCTGCCGTTCGTCTATGAGCTGCGCGGGTTGTGGGAGGACGCGGCGGTCGATCTCGGCCACACCACCGAGGGCAGCGCCCGCTACCGGCTCACCCGATCCCTGGAAACCCGCCTGATGCGCCGCGCCGACGCGGTGGTGACCCTCTGCCAGGCGATGCGCGCGGAGATCGCCGGCCGCGGCATCCCGCCCGAGCGGATCGCGGTGGTGCCCAACGCCGTCGATCCCGCCCGTCTCGCCGCCGCCCGCGCCCCCGACCCGGCGCTGGCCGCGGCACTCGGGCTGACGGGGCGCCGCGTGCTCGGCTTCATCGGCTCGTTCTATCGCTACGAGGGCCTCGACCTGCTGCTCGCCGCCCTGCCGGCGATTCGCGCCGCCCATCCGGACGTGGCGGTGCTGCTGGTCGGCGGCGGGCCGATGGACGCCGCGCTGCGCGAAGCCGCCGCCGGCGACGAGGCGGTCCGCTTCACCGGCCGGGTGCCGCACGCCGAGGTGGCGCGCTACTACGACCTGGTGGATTTCCTGGTCCTCCCGCGCCGGCGCATCCGCCTGACCGAGCTGGTGACCCCGCTCAAGCCGCTGGAGGCGATGGCCGAGGGGCGGCTGGTGATCGCCTCCGACGTCGGCGGGCACCGCGAGCTGATCGCCGACGACATCACCGGCTTCCTGTTCCCGGCCGACGATCCGGCCGCCCTGGCCCGGCGAGTGGGCGAGGCGATCGCCGCCGCCCCTCGCCACGGTGCGATCCGCGCGGCGGCGCGGCGCTTCGTCACCGAACAGCGAGTCTGGCCGGTGGCGGCGGGTGCCTACAAGCCGGTCTATGACCGGCTGACCTGAACGGATTTCCCCCCCCGATGCCGGGGACGAGCGGCCGGCGCGGCGCCGGGCAGGGCAGGGGGGGCGCGCGGGGCGCCGAGGCCGGCCGCGACCAACCGGCGGCACCCTTGCCATCCTGCCCGGCCCGCCGGACCATCGCACCCCCCCGCGCAAGGCCGCCGCCATGGAATACACCCCCGCCCCCCACGTCACCCAGCACTGGCGCCTCGCCAAGCAAGCCGCCACCGGCCGCCGCGGCATGGTGGTCTCGCAGGCCGCCGCCGCCGCCGAGGCCGGCGTCGCCATCCTCGATGCCGGCGGCAACGCCATCGATGCCGCAATCGCCACCGCGCTGGCGCTGGCCGCGGTCGAACCCTGGAACTCCGGCCTCGGCGGCATCGGCTTCGCGCTGATCCACCGCGCCGGCGCCCCGCGCGCCGAGGTGCTGGATTTCGGCCCCGTCGCGCCAAGCCGGCTGGATCCGACGCGCTTCCCGCTGACCGGGCGGATGGTCCAGGACCTGTTCGCCTGGCCGGAGGTGAAGGACGACGTCAACATCCACGGCCCCCTCTCCTTCGCCATCCCCTCCGCCCCGGCCGGCTACGCGGCGGCCCTGGCCCGCTGGGGCAAGCTGCCGCTGGCCGAGGTGATCGCGCCCGCCCTCGCCCTCGCCCGCCGCGGCCTGCCGGCCGACTGGTACACCACCCTCAAGGTCGGCGCCTCCGCCGCCGTGCTGCGCCGCTATCCCGAGAGCGCGCGCATCTATCTGCCGAACGGCCTGCCGCCCGTCGCACCCTATCAGGGCGTGCCCGGCTTCTTCACCCTCGGCCGCCTGCCCGACACGCTGGACCGGCTCGCCCGGGCCGGGCTGCGCGATTTCTACGAAGGCGATGTCGCCGCCGCGATCGCCGCCGACGTGGCCGCGCTCGGCGGCTTCCTCGATGCCGAGGACCTGCGCGGCTGCGCGGCCCGGGTCCGTCCCGCCGCCGAGCACCGCTTCGCCGGCGGCACCCTGCAACTGACCGGCGGCCTGACCGCCGCGCCCACCCTGGTCCGGGTGCTGGACCAGCTGCCGCCGGCACTGCCCCCTGGGCCCACCGGCGGCCCCACGCCCGCCTGGTTCGCCGCGCTGGCCGCCGCCCTCCGCACCGCCTATGCCGAGCGCCTGGCCGGGCTCGGCGCGGCCGAGACCAACGCCGCCGAGACCTGCACCACCCATCTGACCGCCTGCGATGCCGAGGGCACGATGGTGGCGATGACCTCGACCCTGCTCTCCTCGATGGGCAGCCGGGTGGTGCTGCCGCGGACCGGGGTGCTGATGAACAACGGGGTGATGTGGTTCGACCCGCGGCCGGGCCAGCCCAATGCGATGGCCCCGGGCAAGCGTCCGCTCACCAACATGCTGCCGGTGATCCTGCGCCGGGGCGACCGCCCGGTGCTGGCCGCCGGCGCCTCCGGCGGGCGGCGCATCCTGGCCGCGGTCGCGCAGCTGCTGTGCTTCCTGGCCGGCTTCGGCATGGAGATCGAGGCGGCGGCGCATCACCCGCGCATCGACGTCTCCGGCCCCGACCTCATCACCGCCGACCGGCGCCTGGATCCCGCGGTGCTGGCGGCGCTGCGCGCGACGGGACCGGTGGAGGTGGTGGAACACGGGGTGATGCCGATCAATTTCGCCTGCCCGAATGCAATCGCCATCGACGCCGAGGGGATCCGGCGCGGGATCAGCGATGCCGCGTCACCGTGGTCGGCGGCGGTGGCGGAGGCGGGGTAGCTTCGCGGCCGGCGCCTCACCCGCGCCGGCGCGTGTCCAGCACGTCGCGCAGCCCGTCGCCCATCAGGTTGAACCCCAGCACCACCAGGAAGATCGCGATCCCGGGGAAGATCGCCAGCCACGGCGCCTGGGTCAGGAACTGCTGCGCCGCGTTCAGCATCGACCCCCAGGAGGGAAACGGCGGCTGCTCGCCGAGGCCAAGGAAGGACAGCGACGCCTCGGCGATGATCGCGGTCGCGATCGACAGCGTCGCCTGCACCAGCACCGGGGCGGTGATGTTGGGCGCGACATGGCGGAGCGCGATGCGCCAGGGCGGGTTGCCGAGGGCGCGCGCCGCCTCGATGAAGTCGAAGGTCATGGTGTCCAGGGTGGCCGCGCGCGCGACCCGCATGAACCCGGGCGCCGAGGTGACCCCGATCGCGATCATCGCGTTGCGCAGGTTGGGGCCGAGGAAAGCGGCGAGCGCGATCGCCAGGATCAGGAACGGGATCGCCAGCATGGCATCGACGATCCGGCTCAGGATCGCATCGACCCAGCCGCCGGCGAAGCCCGCGACCAGCCCGGCCGGCACGCCGATCGCCGCGGCCATCAGGACGGAGAGGACGCCGGCGGCGAGGCTCGCCCGGGCGCCCCAGATCACGCGGGAGAGTTCGTCGCGCCCGATCTCGTCGGTGCCCATCGGGTGCGCCAGCGACGGAGCCAGGCGGATCGCATCCCAGCTCGCCGCGATCGGCGAATAGGGCGCGAGCAGCGGGGCGAGGGCGGCGACGGCGATGAAGCCCAGCACCAGCGCGAGCCCCACCATGCCGGTGCGGTGGCGGCGGAACCGGCGCAGCCCGAGGCGGAACGGGCTGATCGGCGCGGGTGCCGCGATAGGTCCGACCGCCGCGCTCATCCGCCGCGCAGCCGCGGGTTGATCACCGCATAGAGCACGTCGGTGACCAGGTTGATGAGCACGTAGAGCAGGGCGGTGACCAGCACCACGCCCTGGATCACCGGATAGTCGCGGTTGAACACCGAATCGACCACCAGCTTGCCGAGGCCGGGGATATCGAACACCTGCTCGGTCAGCACCGCGCCCGAGAGCAGCAGGCCGAGCTGCAACCCGCCCAGGGTGACCACCGGGATCAGCGCGTTGCGCAGCGCGTGGCGCAGCACGACGCGGGTCTCCGACAGTCCCTTGGCGCGCGCGGTGCGCACGTAGTCCTGCGCCAGCGCTTGCAGCATGGCGCTGCGGGTGTGGCGCATCAGGATCGCCGCGATCGCATTGCCGAGCACGAAGGCCGGCATGATGGTGGTTTCGATCGAGCGCAACGGGTCTCGCGCCAGCGACACGTAGCCCGACGGCGGCAGCCAGCCGAGATCGACCGAGACCACCAGGATCAGCACGATCCCGAGCCAGAAATTCGGGATCGACAGGCCGGAGAGCCCGATCGCGTTGGCCGCCCAGTCCCAGGCGGTGCCCTGCTTCACCGCCGAGACGACGCCCGCCGGCACGCCGATCACGACCGCGAAGAGGAAGGCCATCACCGACAGCTGGACGGTGACCGGCAGCTTCTGCGCGATCAGCTCCGAGACCGGCTCCGACAGGCGCCAGGAATAGCCGAGATTGCCGTGCAGCACCCCGTCGATCCAGTGCAGATACTGCACCCAGAGCGGCCGGTTCAGCAGCAGCTGGTCGCGGATCTGCGCGACCACATGCGGATTGCCGGCCGATTCCCCGGCCAGCAGCACCGCCGGATCGCCCGGCATCAGCTGCTGGAGGGCGAAGACGATGATGCTGACCAGGAAGATGGTCGGCACCAGCTGGACCAGCCGCGCGCCTATCGGCCCCTGCATCGGCGCGGTCCGCTATTTCGCGAACCGCATCCCTTGCAGCCGGATGATCCCGTCGGGCACCTGGCGGAAGCCGAGCAGGGTCTTCTTCAGCCCGACGATGTTCTTGGGCGACCACAGGTAGATCACCGGCATGTCCTTGGCCACGATCCCCCACAGCCTGGCGTAGATCGCGCGGCGGGCGGCGACGGTCGGCGCGCGGCGGGCGGCATCCAGCAGCGCATCGACCTTCGGGTCGTCGTAATGGCCATAGTTGAAGCCGTAGCCGCTATGCAGGAAGGAATACATGTTGCCGTCGGCGTCGGCGCGGCCCGACCAGCCGATCATATAGGCCTGGAAATGGCCGGAGCGGGCGGCGGCGAGCGAGGAGGCGAACTCCATCGCCTGGATCTTCACGTCGAACCCGGCGGGCTGCTCCATCGCCTGGATCACCTGCGCCGCTTGCAGCAGATCGGGGCTGTTCGGCACCATCAGGGTCACCTTGATCGGCGTCTTCACCCCGGTCGCCGCCACCAGCGCCTTCGCCTTCTTGATGTCGCGCGCGGGCGGCTGCACCGAGGGCACATAGAACTGCGAGGAGGGCGGGTTCGCCTGGGCGATCGGCGTGTAGAGCCCGTCATAGACGACATGGATCAGCGCCTTGCGGTCGATCGCCAGGGCGAAGGCGCGGCGCAGGCGGGCATGTTCGCCGATCGGGGTCTTGCTCTCCGGCCCGTTGCCGACATTGAAGGTGATCCCGTTATAGCCGAGCGAGGTGTCCATCGCGATCCGCAGCTTCGGGTCCTTCTCCACCGCCGGCACGTCGGTCGGCACGATGTATTCCACGAGGTCGAGCGCGCCCGCTTGCAGGTTGGCGAGCCGCACCGCCGAGTTCACGATCGGGATGTATTCGACCTTGTCGAAATGGATCGCCTTCGCGTCCCAGTAGCGCTTGAACCGCTCCAGCACGATCTTCTGCTCGGGGATGCGCTTGACGAAGCGGAACGGCCCGGCACAGACCGGGTGCAGGCCGAAATCCTTGCCTTCCTTCGCCGCCACGTCCGGCGCCAGCATGATCCCCGGCCGCCCGGCGAGCTGCGCGAGCAGGGCCGCATCGGGCGCCTTCAGCACCAGCTCCACCGTCAGCGGGTTGATCACCTCGATCGATTTGATGTCGTTGATCTGCCCCTTGCGCAGGCTGCGCACCATCGTCAGGTCGCGGGTCAGCGTGTATTTCACCGCCGCGGCGTTGAACTTCTCCCCGTCCTGGAACAGCACGCCCGGACGCAGGTGCAGGATCAGATGGGTCGGGTCCTTGTAGGTGTAGCCGGTGGCAAGCTGCGGAACGATGTCCAGCTTCGTATCGTAGTCGAACAGCTTGTCGCACATGCCGGCGAAGACGATGCGCCCGACATAGCTGCCGCTCAGGGTCGGGTCGAGGATGTCCGGGTCCTCGCGCAACCCGATCCGCAAGGTGCGGTCGGCCGGGGTGGCGGCGAGGGCGGGGCCGGCCAGGCCGAGCAGCAGGCCGATCGCAAGCAGGAATGAGCGCATCGCAGGGGTCTCCGGGGGCGGGGCGGCGTCATAGGCACGTACCCCTGCCATGTAACGCCGCCGCGGCGGCTTCGACAAGTATGCTGCGTCGCAGCACTTGACGCCCGCCCGGGCGGGCCGGCTAATCGGCGCGATGACCGAACTGCTCCGCATCGAGGGCCTGCGCACCGTCTTCCCCGGTGACGGCGGCCCCTTCGCCGCCGTCGATGGCGTCGATCTTCGCCTCGATCGCGGCCGCACCCTCGGCATCGTCGGGGAATCGGGGTCGGGCAAGTCGGTGCTGTCGCTGTCGATCATGCGCCTGGTGCCGCCGCCCGGACGCATCGCCGCCGGCAGGGTGGTGTTCGACGGCCAGGACCTCGGCGCGCTGCCGTCCGCGGCGATGCGCGGCTTGCGCGGGCGGCGGATCGCCATGATCTTCCAGGAGCCGATGACGAGCCTCAACCCGGCGCACACGATCGGGGCGCAGATCGTGGAGGCGATCGCCGCGCATGAACGCTTGGTGCCGGCGGCGGCGTTGCGCGCCCGCGCCACCGAAGCACTCGACCGGGTGCGCATCGCCGATCCGGCCCGGCGTTTCGACGACTATCCGCACCAGCTCTCCGGCGGGCAGCGGCAGCGGGTGATGATCGCGATGGCGCTCGCCTGCCGCCCCGACCTGCTGATCGCCGACGAGCCCACCACCGCCCTCGACGTCACCGTGCAGGCGGAGATCCTGGCGCTGCTGCGCGGGTTGCAGGCGGAGACCGGGATGGCATTGATGCTGATCAGCCACGATCTCGGCCTGGTCGCCGGCATCGCCGATACGGTGGCGGTGATGTATGCGGGCCAGGTGGTGGAGCACGCGCCGGCGGCGGCGCTGTTCGCCGATGCCCAGCACCCGTACACGCTGGGGCTGATCGCGAGCGCCCCGCAGGCGGCGGCGCCGCGGGCGCGGCTGCTGGCGATCGAGGGCACCGTGCCCTCGCCGGCCGAGATGCCGGCGGGCTGCCGCTTCGCGCCGCGCTGCGCCCTGGCCCGCCCCGCCTGCGCCGCCGCCCCGCCGCCGCTGCGCGACTTCGGCGCCCAGCACCGCGCCGCCTGCCTCCGCGCGCCGGTGGAGGCCCCGGTGGACGTCATGGCGTGACGCCGCTGCTCGAGGTCGCGCATCTCTCGCGCAGCTTCACCGTGCGCCGCGGGCTGCTGCTCGCGCGCGCGGTCGGGCAGGTGCGGGCGGTCGATGACGTCTCCTTCACCCTGGCGCGCGGCGAGACGCTGGGCATCGTGGGCGAATCGGGCAGCGGCAAATCGACCACGGCGCGGCTGGTGCTGCGCCTGCTCGATCCCTCGGCCGGGCGGATCATTTTCGACGGCACCGATATCACCGCGCTCTCCGGCGTCCCCCTGCGCCGTTTCCGCCGGCGGATGCAGATCGTGTTCCAGGACCCGTTCGCCTCGCTCGATCCGCGCCAGACGGTGGAGCAGATCGTCGGCGAGCCGCTGCTGCTGCATCGTCCCGGCCCGGCCGCGGCGCGGCGGGAGCGGGTGGCCGAGCTGCTGGCGCTGGTCGGGCTGTCGCCGGCGCAGGCGCGGCGCTATCCGCACGAGTTCTCCGGCGGCCAGCGCCAGCGCATCGGCATCGCCCGCGCGCTGGCGGCCGAGCCGGAGCTGATCGTCTGCGACGAGCCGGTCTCGGCGCTGGATGTCTCGATCCAGGCGCAGGTGCTGAACCTGCTGCGCGACCTGCAGGACCGCCTCGGCCTCGCCTATCTGTTCATCACCCATGATCTTGCGGTGGTGCGCCATGTCGCGCACCGGGTGGCGGTGATGCGGCAGGGCCGGATCGTCGAGCTGGCGCCGACCGAGGCGCTGTTCGCCGCCCCCGCCGATCCCTATACGCGCGGGCTGCTGGCGGCGATGCCGGAGGTGCTCCCGGCGCCGGCGATCGCGCGGCGGCTGGCGGTGATCGCCGGCG
>JAKBCO010000143.1 GCA_021807785.1 Pseudomonadota bacterium | reverse complement strand
ACCCGGCGCGGCACGCGATGCCGCCGGGCGGGTTCCGGCTGGCGATCGTGAACGCGCGGACCCTGGAGGCGGGGCAGGCGGGGCGGGCGCTGCTGGCGCGGGCGATCGGGGTGTAGCTCATGCGAAGGCGGCAAAAATGCCGACCAGCTGCGCCGCGTAGCCGACCACGACGCTGGCCGTGTCGAGCAGCTTCGCGGCGGTTTCGATGCCGGCGGCGGCGGTGTTCAGCGCCGCGGTAACGATGGCGGCCCTGGCCAGGGCCCGTTGCAAGGTCGGGGTGTGCAGAATCTGGGTCAGTTGATTCTGCGCCAGTTCGTTTTGCTGCATCATCAACACATTGATGTTGGATTGCAGCTGCGGGTGTTGCGCCAGCTGCGCCGCCAGCGCGGCGGCGGCCTGCTGGATGGCGGCCAGCGCGGCCTGCTGGCTCTGCTGGGCCTGCTGAAGCGTGGTGAGTTCTGCCATCGGTTGGGGACTCCTGACCCGTATCATGTCACCGGCGGGGCGGTGCCATCACGATGCTGCGGGCGGCTTGCCCGCGCCGGCCGCGATCGCCGCCCGAAGCTGGACCGCCCGGGTGCTGAAAGCCGACAGCGCGGCCAGCACCGGGCGCAACTGCAAGCCCGGGTTTTGCAGCGCGGCGACCAGCCTGGCATGGGCGGTGACCAGGGCCTGGCCGGCCGCGATCGGCGCGCCCGCCCGCAGCGCATCGAGAGCCGCCACATCGCCCAGCAGCCGGGTTTCATCGGCGCGATACGCTGCCGCGGTGAGCCGTCCGGGATCGGTCAGCAATGGCCGGTCATCGGCCCCGATCCGGCGCAGCAGCCGGGTCTCGCGGTCGTTGGTGATCGTGTCCAGCACCTTCGCCGCCGCCGTTGCCAGCACGGTGATCGCGCCTTGCATCGGCACCACGTCGCGGCGCAGCGCGGCGAGGCGCCGCTGATCCAGCAGGATGGCGACGCCCTCGGTCAGAACCCCGGCTCCGGCCGCGGCGATCGTCGCATTGGCTTTGGAGTTCGGCGCGGCGTTCCCCGCCGCGACCGACAGCCCGCCCACCGCCGCATCAAGGCCGGTGACGGCCTTGTCCAGCGCAGCCGCATCGGCCGCGCTGGTGACCGCTTGCAGCGCCGCCGCATAGCGCGACAGCGCCGAGAAGATCAGCGCTGCATCGGGCGCGGACACCAGCCGCTCTGCCGGAGTTGGCGGCGGCGGCGCGGTGCGGCCGGCCCGCACCACCGCGCAGTCGGGCCGTGCGGGTGGCGTTCCGATCGGCTCCAGGATCAGGCAGCCCGGGAGGTAGGCAAGCCGGGTCCGTGCCCCCACCCACCGGGCTTCACGCTCGGCCGTCGCGTCCGCCGCCATCGCCTGCTTTCCGGCCGCGTAACTGGCGGTGAAGGCGCCGACGCCCTGCGCGAACGTGTCGATCTCGCTCGTGTAGGCATACGGGGAGCAGCCGCCGGCGAGGCACGCCAGCGCCAGCGCGGCAAGGCGGCGGAACATCCCGCGCTACCGGCCCTGCGGCGGTGCGGCCGCGGCCAGCAGCGCCATCTTCTGTGCCGACCCGCTCGATGACCCGAAATAGTAGCTGACCACCGTGGTCGCGTTGGAGATGACCGCGCCGATCAGCAGGTTGAACGCGGTTTTATCGTCATAGAACCAGGTCACCCCCAGCCCGAGCGCGAACAGCGCGAGCGAGAGGATGCCGATGCTCGGCTTCGCCCAGTCCGGTTCGGCCGTCGGATGGCGCGGGGACGATGCGGGGAGGACGGGGTCTGGCATGACAACCTCACACTCGTGTGCAAAGCGGGACGATCCGGCCGTAGCAGCACATGGTTTGGTTGGATTGTCAACCGGATCGCTCGGGTGCGGTTGCGCGCGCTAGGGCCCGGGCGGGTCGGCCGGCCGGGGCGTTCGGCGCCGGCCGCCGCGCGCAGGGTGCGGCGGTGGGGACGGCGATGGTGGCGGCTTGGCCGCGGCCGCGGGTTCGGCCGGCGGCGTGCGCGCCCGCTTCTTGCGCGCCCCGCCCGCGGCGCGTTTCTTCCCCCCGCGCTTCCCCTGCCGCCTTCGCCCACGCCGCTTCCGCCCGCGCCGCGCCAGCCATCGCCGCCCCGCCCACAGCGCCAGCCCCGCCGCCACCACGCCCAACGCCCACCACGGATGCGCCCGCAGCCCGGCCCAGAGATAGTACCACCCCACCCGCAGCAACGCCCCGGTATCCAGGATCAGCCCCGCCAGGAACACCGCACAGGCCAGCACGATCCAGAATCGCCGCATGGTCCCGGCTTGCCTTGGGCCGCGGCGCGATGCAAGCGCATCCGCAACCCCAGGCCCCCCATGCCCGACCGCCCGCGCAGCACCGACGCCGCCCAGCTCCGCTCGATCCTGGAGACCATCCAGGACGCCCTGGTGGTGATCGACACCGAAGGGCGCATCATCCGCTTCTCCGCCGCCGCCGAACGCCTGTTCGGCTGGACCGAAGCCGAGGCGACCGGCCGCAACGTCTCCTTCCTGATGCCCGAGCCCTATCGCAGCCGGCACGACGCCTACCTCGCCCGCTACCTCGCCACCGGCGAACGCCGCATCATCGGCATCGGCCGCGTCGTGGTCGGCGAGCGCCGCGACGGCTCCACCTTCCCGATGGAACTCGCGGTCGGCGAGGCCGGCAGCGGCCCCGCCCGTTGCTTCACCGGTTTCATCCGCGATCTCACCGAAACCCAGGCCACCCGGGCGCGGATGCAGGAGCTGCAACAGCGCCTGGCCCAGGCCACGAGGCTGTCGGCGATGGGGCAGATGGCCGCCGCGCTGGCCCATGAACTCAACCAGCCGCTCACCGCCATTTCCAACTATCTGGCGGCGCTGGAACGGCTGGGCGACGATCCCGCCCGCGCCGCCGAGGCACTGGCGCGTGCCCGCGCCGAGACCCTGCGCGCGGGCGAGATCATCCGCCGGCTGCGCGGCTTCGTCGCCGGCGCCGCCGCCACCCCGCGGCCCGAGAAGCTGGCCCCGCTGATCGAGGAAGCCTGCGCGCTGGCGCTGGTGGGCGCGGCCGAAACCGGCGTCAGTGTCCGCCTCGACCTGCCGCCCGCGCTGCAAGCGGTGCGCGCCGACCGCGCGCTGATCCAGCAGGTGCTGCTGATCCTGATCCGCAACGCGATCGAGGCGATGGCCGACGCCCCGCGCCGGCACCTCGGCGTGAGCGCGCGCGCGGAGGCGGGCATGGCGCGGATCACTGTGCGCGACACCGGCCCCGGCCTGTCGCCGGCGGTCGCGGGCGCGCTCTTTCAGCCCTTCGTGACCGACAAGCCGGACGGGCTCGGCATGGGGCTCGCGATCGCGCGCGGGATCGTGGAGCAACATGGCGGGCGCATCGCCGCCGAGGCCGCCGGGGACGGCGGCACCGCGTTCAGCTTCACCCTGCCGGTGGCCGAGGACTGACTGCGTCGCGCGCCGCGATCAGCCCCTGGCAGATCGCGCGCGACAGCCCGTGCTCGCTGAACCCGCCCGCCGATTCGCCCCCGCAATAGAGGCCGGGGATCACCGCGCCGCTCCGGTCGATCACCCGGCAGCGCGCATCGATGCGCAGCCCCATCCGCGTGTCATGGATCACCGGCGTCGCCCAGGCGGCGAAGAACGGCGGCGTGGCGATCGGGAACAGCGGGCAGGGCTTGGCGAACTCCTCGTCCACCCCGGTCGCGACGAAGCGGTTGTAGCGGGCGACGCTGCGTTCCAGCCCCTCGGGCGGCATCGGCACGCGCTGGTGGGGCATCGCGATCCGCCGCGCCAGGTCGGCGATCGTATCGGCCTCGAAGAAGAACCCGCCGGCGCGATCGACATGCGGGGGCTCGGTGATCCAGCCCTCCCGCCGCACCGCCTCGGCATCGAAGATCGCCCAGATCGGCCCGCCGCCGTTGTGCCCGTCGCCGATCCCGGCCATCGCCGCGTTCAGCCAGTTGTTGGCGCGGAAGCTCACCCGCTCCACGTTGCGCCAGCTTCCTTGCGTGTACGGATCGAGAGAATTGTAGTTGTTGGTGGTGAACCCGCGCCCGGTTTCGTCGTAGAATCTCTGGCCCAGCATGTTGACGGTGATCACGTCCTGCCAGTCCTTCACCGGCAGCCCGATCGCGCCCGCGCGGTCGAACACCGCGCTCCCTGGATACCAGCGCAGGTTCTGGTAGCCGTAGCGGCAGCCGATCGCCGCCGGCTTGGTCAGGTTGAAGCCGAACTCGCCCACCTGGTTGTAGGTTCCCCAGAGCGAGGCACCGATCGCCATCGCCGCCAGCTCCCCGCTCGCGTCCTGATCCGACCACGGCATCCCGGCGAGGCCGCAATATTCCTCGGTCAGCCGCGGATCGGCGATGCGGCGGAAGGCGACATGGCCGGTCGAGCCGCCGGTGCCGATGATCACCGCCCGGCGCGCGCGGATGGCGCGCGGCCGGCCGGCGTGATCCGCCGCGATCCCCAGCACCCGCCCGGCGACCGGCGCTTCCCGATAGAGCCCCACCATCCGGTGGCCGAGCAGGATGCGCACGCCGGCGCGCCGCGCCGCCGCCTCCAGCGGACGCATCAGCCCGTTGCCGGAGGATCGCGTTGCCTGTTCGGCCGGATCGGCGGGCTTGCCGGTCTGCACCATCGGCCAGTGCGAGACCGCGCAATGCATCTCCCGCGGCGCCGAGTTGCCCACCGCGTTGCCGCCCTGCGCGTCCGGCGCCTTATCGACGAACACCACCCCGTGATCCACCAGCCAGTCGAAGGTCTCGACGTTATGGTCCACGAAGGCGCGGACGATCTCGCGGTCATTGTAACGATAATCGGGAAATCCGTTCGGCTCCACCACCGACCAGTCGGTGAGGTCGGCGAACAGCAATGCGGGCGAATCGACGATGCCGTGATTGCGTTGCGCGCGTGTGCCGCCGCCGAGCGGCACGTTGCCGCCGCTGGTGATGGCGTGCCCGCCGATATCGGCTTCCTGCTCCACCACGATCACCGAGGCGCCGGCCTCGGCGGCGACGATCGCCGCGGTCATGCCGGTGGCGCCGGCGCCGATCACCACCACCTCGGCCTCGAGGTCCCACCGCGCGGGCAGGGGAGGGGGGCCGAGCGGGATATCGGCGCGGGACTCCTGCGGGTCGGGCATGGCGTTCGGTCCGGTGCTGTGATCTGGACCGATGCGGACCATGGGGCGGGCGGGGCGTCAACCGGTTATGCCGTCGCGCGTCCGCCACCCTTGATCCGCGCGCCCTTGACGCCGAGGCCGGTCGCCCGCTGGGCCCGCGGCCCGCGTCGGCGGGGATGCCCGGCGGCATCCGGCCGCGAGCGCCGCGGCTTATATACCCGTCTTCCGCAGGAAGATCGGGTATATTACGGCTGCTCCGGCGCGATCAGCCCACCCAGCCGCAGCCCGATCAGCCCGGTCAGGCAGCCGGCGCTGAACAGGTTGAGGCCCGCCAGCCGCGCCGCCTGCCCCGCGGTCAGCCGCAGGATCGCTGCGCCGAACCACGCATGTGGCACCAGCAATCCCAGCAGCGGCAGCCCCGCGCCGGCCAGCCGTGCCCACCCCGCCGGCAGCAGCGCGGCAAGCCCGGCGCAGGGCAGCAGGAACGCCCCCACCAGGCTGGCCGGCCCCAGCAGTTTCATGCACCACAGCGTATTGAGCGTGCCCACCAGCCACAGCGCCCCGCCCGCCATGCCCGGCGCGCGCCGGGCCAGCAGCGGGATCGCCAGGAACAGCGGCATCGCCCCCATGGTCAGGAACGCCCAATGTCCCGCCGCCCAGCCGACCACCGCGATCACGTAGAGCGGGTAGAACGGCCCGTTGGCCCCCAGGACCAGGGCCAGAAAACACGCGGTGGCCTCGGGCGAGGCCGCGCTCCGCCTCATCGCGGCGCCAGCAGGTAGTGGCTCACCCCCCAGTCGTTGCCGTCGCGCGCCCCGAACAGCCCGGCGGTGGCCAGGAAGAACAGCCGCCAGCGCCGCCGCCACAGCGCCGCCTCCGCGCCATAGACCGCGGCCAGGATCGGCGCGATCGCCGGCTGGTTGGCGTCGAAGCGGGCCAGCCAGTCGCGCGCCGTGCGCTGGTAATGGGTGCCGGACCAGCGCCAGTCGGCGGCCAGGGTGAAATGCTGGTCGAGCTCGCGGATCAGGCCATGGCTCGGCATGATGCCGCCGGTGAAGAAGTGCCGGGCGATCCAGTCCGTCGTGTCCTCGGGGTCGAAGGCATAGGGCGCGCTGCGGTGGCTGAAGACGTGCAGGAACAGCCGCCCGCCCGGCTCCAGCCAGCCATGCACGCGCGCCAGCAGCGCGTGCCAGTTGCTCATGTGCTCCCACATCTCGACCGAGACCACGCGATCGAAGCGCGCGTCCGGCTCGAACTCGTTCATGTCCGCGGTCAGCACCCGCAGGTTGGCGATGCCGCGCCGCCGTGCCTCGGCCTCGATGAAGCGCCGCTGGGCGGCGGCGTTGGAGACCGCGGTGATGGCGGCGCGCGGAAACCGCTCGGCCATCCACAGGCTGAGCGACCCCCAGCCGCAGCCGAGTTCCAGGATCCGCTGCCCGTCCGCCAGCCCCGCATGGGCGGCGGTGGCCTCCAGCGCGCGCTCCTCCGCAATGTCCAGCGTATCCGCCGGGTCGGCATAAAGGCAGCAGGAGTATTTGCGCCGCGCCCCCAGCACCTGGCCGAAGAATGCCGCCGGCAATTCGTAATGCTGGGCATTGGCCGCCTCCGGGGAGCGGGCGATCGGCCAGGCCCACATCGAGAGCGCGAAGTCCCGCTCCGCCTCGGGCGGCGCGCGGTCCAGCGCCCGGCCGGTGCGGTTCACCAGCAGCGCGATCCCGGCCCGGGTCAGGGCGTCGGGCAGGGGCAGGCGCTCGGCGGCGCCGGTGACGGCGGCAACCAGGCTCATTGCGGACTCCGTTTCGGTAGCGGCAGGAAGGGACGGGTGCGCGCCTGATAGGCGCGGAAGGCGGCGCCGCGGGAGCGCAGCATCGCCGCCTCGGTCGGCGGGATGCCGGAGACATGCACCAGCAGCACATACATCAGCGCCGGCGCGCTCAGCGCCGACCAGCCCCACGCATAGCCGGGCGCGATCGCCAGCAGCGGCCAGCCGCACCAGCCCAGGACCTCGAAGAAATAGTTGGGGTGGCGCGAATGGCGCCACAGCCCGCTCTCGCACAGCGCGCCGCGATTGGCGGGATCCCGCCGGAACCGCGCCAGCTGCGCATCCGCCAGCGCCCCGCCCGCCACCCCGGCGGCGAACAGCGCCACCCCCAGCGCATCGGTCACGCCGAGCCGGGCCGGGTTGCGGGCCGCCGCCAGGAAGCTCATCGCCAGGATCGCCGCGGCGGCAGCCTGGATCTGCAGGAAGCCGAACATCCGCGCCTGGAACCGCGCCCCCCACTCCGCCCGCAGCCCGGCATAGCGGGCGTCCTCGGGCGCACCCCAGCTGCGGCGCAGGATGTGCCCGCCGAGCCGCAGCGCCCACAGCCCGGCCATCGCCGCCACCAGCACCCCGCGCGGCCCCGGCGCGCCGAGGCCGCAGCCGACCCCGGCCGCCCCCAGCGCGAAGGTCCAGACCACATCCACCCAGCCCGCGTTGCCGGCAGCCCGCTGCGCCACCCAGGCGCCCATCATCGCCACCGACAGTGCGAGCACCATCGCCAGCGCAACCGCCGGCGCGCTCATGTGACCCTCCGGATGAATCGCAGCACCGCGCGCCTGACCGGCAGCAGCGTCCCCAGCCCGGGGGCGAAGCCGCCGATCAGCGCCCGGTGGCCGAGCCCCGGATAGACCTGCGCGGTGACCGGGGCGCCCACCCGACGCAGCGCCGCCTCCAGGCTGCGCGTGTTGCGGGGCAGCACGGTGCGGTCGCGGGCGCCGGTCGCCAACAGCATCGGCGGCGCCTCGGCGGACACGAAACGAACCGGCTGCGAATCGGGCCAGGTCTCGGCGGGGCCGAAGATCTCCCGCAGCACCGGGCTGCGCAGCGGCAGGAAGTCATAGGGGCCGGCGAGGCCGACCACCCCGGCCGGCGCCGGCGCCCCGGCGGCGCGACGGTGGCGCGGATCGAGCGCGAGCAGGGTCGCGATCTGCGCCCCCGCCGAATGCCCCATCAGCACCAGCCGCGCCGGATCCACGAACCGGCGCGCGGCGAGAAAGGCCATCGCCGAGGCGGCATCCTCCATGAAGGCGGGAAACCGCGCCTCCGGGAACAGCCGGTAATCCGGGATGGCGCAGGCGATGCCGTGGGCGGCCAGGGTGGCGCCGACGAAGCGATACATCGCCCGCGCTCCCGTCTCCCAGCCGCCGCCATAGAAGAACAGCACGCCGGGCGGATCGCGCGCCTCGGCCGGGCGATAGAGGTCGATCCCGCCGCGCGGCCCGGGGCCATAGGCGGCCTCGGTGTGGCGCACCCGGCGGCGCGGAGCGAGCCGGTTGACCAGCGCGAGCATCACGCCGAACTCCGTGGCCGGGGCGGCGGCGGCGCCGGACACGCTCACATCCCCAGCAGCGGACGCACCACC
>JAKBCO010000142.1 GCA_021807785.1 Pseudomonadota bacterium | reverse complement strand
CCTACAAGTACAGCTCGCTCGCGCAGGATCACGGCGAGACGCTGGCCGGCATGGGCAAGCTCAACATCAACCTGAAATTCATTCCCGATGTCGATGGCAAGCCGAAGATCGCCCAGCTGGTGGGCTATCACCTGGCCGAGGTGACGCTGAAAGGCGCCTGGGCCGGCCCGGCGCGGCTGCATCTGGTGCCGCATGTGAACTGCCGGGTCGCCGACCTGCCGGTGCGCAAGATCCTGTTCGGGCGGCACATCCTGGCCGATCTCACCTTGCCCTACGGGCAGGTGCTGCACGACTATCTGGCGTGATCTGAAACAACGGAGCGAAAACCATGAGTCTCAAGGGTAAGGTGGCGCTGGTCACCGGGTCCACCAGCGGCATCGGCCTTGGCATCGCCCGCGCGCTGGCCGCGCAGGGGGCCGATATCATGATGAACGGCTTCGGCGATGCCGGCGCGATCGAACAGCTGCGCGCGGGCATCGCCGCCGAATTCGGCGTGCGCGCGCTGTATAGTCCGGCCGACATGTCGAAGCCCGAGCAGATCGCCGCGATGGTCGCCGAGGCGGAGGCGAAGCTGGGCGCGGTGGATATCCAGGTCAACAACGCCGGCATCCAGTACGTCGCGAATATCGAGGATTTCCCGGATGCGCGCTGGGACGCGATCATCGCCATCAATCTCTCGGCGATCTTCCACGGCATGAAGGCGGCGATCCCGGGGATGAAGAAGCGGGGCTGGGGACGGATCATCAACATCGCCTCGGCGCACGGGCTGGTCGCCTCGCCGCAGAAGGTCGCCTATGTGGCGGCCAAGCACGGGGTGGTGGGGATGACCAAGGTGGCGGCGATCGAGACCGCCAACAACGGCATCACCGTCAACGCCATCTGCCCGGGCTGGGTGCTGACGCCGCTGGTGGAGAAGCAGCTCGAGGACAAGGCGAAGGCGGAAGGCACCACCGTCGATCACGAAAAGCACGAGTTCCTGACCGAGAAGCAGGCGATGGAGAAATTCACCACCGCCGATCAGATCGGCGGGCTCGCGGTGTTCCTCTGCTCGGACGCCGCGTCCACCATCACCGGGGCGCCGCTTTCGATCGACGGGGGCTGGGTGGCGCAGTAGTCGCGCCCAGCTGGTCGCGCAGGACGCGGGTGGGGACCTCCTCCACCGCGCCGCGCGGCAGGTTGCCGAGCTGGAACGGACCGTAGGCGAGCCGGATCAGCCGTGAGACCGGCAGGTGCAAGGCCGCCATCACCCGGCGCACCTCGCGGTTGCGGCCCTCGCGCAGGCTGACCGTGAGCCAGGCGTTCTCGCCCTTCACCGCGTCCAGGGCGGCTTCGATCGGGCCGTAGCGCAGGCCCTCGACGGTGATCCCGTTGGCGAGCGCGGCCAGCGCCGCCGGATCGGGCCGGCCATGCACGCGCACCCGGTAGCGGCGCAGCCAGCCGGTGGCGGGCAGTTCCAGCCTTCGCGCCAGGGCGCCGTCATTGGTCAGCAGCAGCAGCCCCTCGCTGGTGAGATCGAGCCGCCCGACGCTGATGACCCGGCCGAGGGACGCGGGCAGGGCGGCGAACACGGTGGGGCGGCCTTCGGGGTCGCGATGGGTGGTCACCAGCCCGTCCGGCTTGTGGTAGCGCCAGAGCCGCGTGCGCTCGGCCTCGGCCACCGCGCGGCCGGCGACGGTCACGATGTCGCCGGGGGCGACGAAGGTGGCGGGGTGGGTCACGGGGGCGTTGTTGAGCCGCACCTGGCCGGCTTCGATCAGGCGCTCGGCCTCGCGGCGGCTGGCGATGCCGGCGCGGGCGAGGTGGCGGGCGATGCGCTCGCCGCGTTCGGGCGGGTCGCTCATCGGCGGCAGGCGGCGATCAGCGCGTCGAACACAAGCCGGTCACCGGGGTCGATCAGGAACTCCGGGTGCCATTGCAGGCCGAGGCAGAAGCGCGCGGCCGGGTCCTCCACCCCTTCGATCACCCCGTCCGGGGCGAGGGCGTTCACCACCGCGCGCGGGCCGGGGGCGGCGATGGCCTGGTGATGGGCGGAGTTCACCGCCATCTCGGTGGTTCCGGTGATGGCGGCGAGGGTGGTGCCGGGCAGGATGCGCACCTGGTGCCCGGGCTGGTGGCGGGGGTTGGGCTGTTCGTGTTCCAGCGCGCCTTGGATGGCGTCGGGGATGTGCTGGATCAGGCTGCCGCCGAGGGCGACGCCGAGCAGCTGCATCCCCCCGCAGATGCCGAGCACCGGCATCCCGCGGTCCAGCGCGCCGCGGGTGAGGGCGAGCTCGGCCTCGGTGCGGTCTTCCTTGAGGGTGACGGTGGCGTGGCGGCCGGTCGCGCCGTAGAGGGCGGGGTCGATGTCGAAGGCGCCGCCGGTGACCACCAGCGCGTCGATGCGCGCCAGATAGTGTTCGGCCAGCGCCGGGTCGTGCGGCAGCGCGACGGGCAGGCCGCCGGCGCCGGCGATCGCCTGGGCGTAGTTCCGCCGCAGGGCGTACCAGGGGTAGGCGGAGTAGCCGCCGGGGGATTCGGAATCGAGGGTGACGCCGATGAGGGGGAGCATGGGCGGGGTGTGGCGCCGTTCGGGGGCGTTGTCGAGGCGGGCGGGGGCGCGCGAATCGCGGGCGCGGTATAAGCCGGGACCATGGACCCGGATTCGCTCCGCGACGCGCTGACCGCCTACGCCGCCGCGATCCGCGCCGATTGCCGTGCCAGCCCGCGCGCTGGCGGCGAGGGCGCGCAGCGCGAACTGCTGCTGGCGCCGCGGTTCCGGGCGCTGGTCGAGGCCATGGTGGGCCCGCTCGGGCCGCGCGTGCTGGCCGAATACGTCAAGCCCGGGATCGGGCGGCCCGACCTTGCCTTCGCGCGGCCGGGCCAGCCGGCGCGGGCCTTCATCGAACTGAAGCTGCCGGACGCCGCGCTCGATCCGGCGCGGCTGCGCGGGCACGATGCCGACCAGTTCCGTCGCTTTCGCGAACTGCCGCTTTGGGGCTATTGCAATTTCCACACGATCCGGCTGTTCCGCCGCGGCGAGCCGGCCGATCGGGCGGGGATCCTGCCGGCCGCGGCACTCGATCCCGAGACGGCCGATGCGACGGCGGAGCGCCTGATCCGCCAACACGATCCGTCCGGCTTCGCCGCCATCGTCGAGACGCTTGCCCGCGCCGATCCGCCGGCGCTGCGCAGCGCCGGCGAGATCGCCGCCGCGCTTGCCCATGCCGCGCGGCTGGTGCGCGAAGTGGTGGCGGATCAGTGCCGGGCGGGCGAGCCGCCGGCGCTGGCGGCGGTGCGCGCCGATTTCGACGAGACGCTGTTCGCCCACCCCGCCGCGGGGGGATACGAGACCGGCGATGCGGTGGCGCTGTTCGCCAACGCCTTCGCCCAGACGCTGGCCTTCGGCCTGCTGCTGGCGCGGGAGGCGGAGGGGCGCGATATCGACCGTGACGCCTACCGGCTGCTGCCGGACGGAGCCTATCCGCTGCTGCGGGCGACCTTGCGCGCGCTGACCCAGGACGAGATCCTCGATCTGCTCGGCGCCGGGTTCGACGTGCTCCGCGATACCGTCAATGCGGCCGATCCGGCGCTGCTCGGGCCGCGCGACGGCGTCGATCCGATCCTCTATTTCTACGAGGATTTCCTGGGCGTGTTCGACCCGGCGGCGAAACGGCGCCACGGCGTGTTCTTCACCCCGGTGCCGGTGGTGCGGTTCATGGTCGCCGCCGCCGAGCGCGCGCTGCGCGGGAGCGGGGCGGAGGGGGGCTTGCTCGATCCCTCGGTGCTGCTGCTGGACCCGGCCTGCGGCACCGGCACCTTCCTGATCGCGGCGGCGGCGGCGGCGCGGGCGGCGGCCGAGGCGCGGTTCGGCGCCGGCGCGGTGGCGGCCGAGATGAGCGCGCTGGCCGGGCGGCTCCATGGGCTGGAATTGCTGGTCGGCCCCTATACCGTCGCGCATTACCGGCTGTTGCGGGAGCTGGTGAACGCGGGCGCGGCGCCGGCCGGCCGGCTGCCGGTCTATCTGGCCGACACGCTGACCCCGCCGGGCGGGGCCAGGGGGGTGACCGCGCATCTCGGGTTTCTCTCCGCCCCCATCGTCGCCGAGCGGATGGCGGCGGATGCGCTGAAGGACGAGACGCCGATCCTGGCGATCCTGGGCAATCCGCCCTATCGGCGGCTGAACGAGGGCGAGGAGCGGGCGATCACCCGGCCCTGGGACAACGGCTTCTGGGACGACCTCAAGAAGCCGGTGCGGGATGCCGGCTGGGGCAACGAACTCAACACCTTCCCCGATCTATATATCGCGTTCTGGCGCTGGTGCCTGTGGAAGCTGTTCGAGGCGAAGGGCGCGCCGGGGCGCGGGGTGGTGTGCCTGATTACCAATCGCGGCTTTCTGTCGGGGCACCCGTATGCCGGGCTGCGCAAGCTGCTGCGCGAGCGGTTCGATACGATCGATATTGTCGATCTGCGCGGCGATCTGCGCGGGGCACGGCCGGCCGGGATCGCGGCGGATCAGAACGTGTTCGCGATCCGGGCCGGGGTGGCAATCACGATCGCGGTGGCGCGCGGCGGGCGGCGGCGGCGCGGCGCGGAGGCGGTGGTGCGCTATGCCGATCCGTGGCGGCAGGGGGCATTCGCCTCGGCGGACAAGCTGGCGCTGCTGGAGCGGGCGGCGCGCGATCCGGCGGCGCTGGCGTTCCTGCCGATCGATCGGCACGGGCTGGAGGATTTCCTGCCGGTACCGTTCGCGGGGCTGGATTGGCCGGCGATTACCGAGTTGTTCGGGTTCCGCTCGTCGGGGATCGAGACCCAGCGCGACGATTTCGTCTATGCGTTCGATGATGGAACGTTGCGCGACCGCGTCGCCCGGCTGCGTGCCGAGCCCGCCGACGCGGCGGGCGCGATGTTCCGCGCGACCCGCGGGCGCAGCCCGGCGGATGCGGCGCGCGCGCGCTGGCTGCCGGACGCGATCGCGGATGTCGCCTACCGGCCGCTCGATCGCCGCCGGCTCTATGCGAAGCCCGAGTTCGTCGATTTCATCCGGCCGACCCTGCAGGCGTGCTGGGGACACCAAAATCGCGCGCTGTTCGCCCTGCCGTTCCGCACCGGCGCCGGCCCCGCGGTCTGGGTGCACGGCCTGCCGCCCGACCGGCATGCGTTCCGGGGCAGCTTCGGCGGCTACGCTTTCCCGCTGTGGGACCGCCGCGAGGGCCCCGCCGCCTGCAATCTCGCGCCCGACTACCTCGCCGCGTTCGGCCGCGCCTATGGCCGCGCCGCCACGCCGGACCGGATTTTCGATGCCGTGACCGCCCTGCTCTCCGCCCCCGCCTACAGCCGCAGGTTCGCCTGGGATCTCGAGGAAAGCTTCGCCCGGCTGCCGCTGCCCTCCGATCCCGCGCTGTTCGCCCGCGCCGCGCGCATCGGCGCCGAGATCGCGGCGCTGGAAAGCTTCGCCCGCGCCCCCGCCGAACGTTTCCAGAGTGCGAAGCTGCAAGGTCGTGCTTCCGCCGCGGTGCTGGCGGTGCCGAAATCGCAAGCGTTCCGGTCCGCGGGCGGCGGGGCCGGTAGCCTCGCCCTGCTCGCCGACCGCTCGCTCTGCCTGGACGGGTTGCCCGAGGCGGTCTGGACCTTTGCGGTCTCCGGCTACGAGGTGCTGCCCCGGTTTCTTGCCGCGCGCGAGGGCGAGGCGCTGGACGCCGCGCTGCAACGCGCCATCCTCGATGTGGCCTGGCGGATCGAGGCGTTGCTATACTGGTTCGCCGAGGCCGATTCGCTGCTCGAGGCGGCCCTCGCTGCCCCGCTCACCCGGGCCTGCCTCGGGATCGACCGCCTGACCGCGCCCTCCGCCCGACGGAAACGCCGATGACCCCCACCCAGACCAGCCTGTTCGACCTGCTGCCGCCGCAAGCGGACCCCGAGGAGGAGGAGGGCGCGCCCCCCTGGATGCGCCTGCTCTGCCACGACCTGGTGGAGGTGCTGCGCGAGAGCGACGATTTCCCGTGGCCGACGCCGGTGATGCGCACCTATAGCATCTTCATGCCGCGCTACGCGGCGAAGCTGCCGCCCGAGGAGGGCGAGCCGCTGTTGGCCGAGTTCCGCGAGCACTACAAGCGGCTCGGCTGGACCGAGCCGTTCTGATCGGCCTCCGCGCGGGCCCGCGCGCGCAGCTCGAATTTCTGGATCTTCCCGGTCGAGGTCTTCGGCAGCGGACCGAAGGTCACGAAGCGCGGGCATTTGTAGTGCGCGATCTGCCCACGGCACCAGGCGATGATCTCGTCCGCCGTTGTGCTCGCGTCCGGGCGCAGGGTCACGAAGGCCTGCGGGGTCTCGCCCCAGCGCGCGTCGGGGCGCGCCACCACCGCCGCCTCCATCACCGCCTGGTGGCGATAGAGCGCCTCCTCGACCTCGAGCGAGGAGATGTTCTCGCCGCCCGAAATGATGATGTCCTTCGCCCGGTCCTTGATCTCGATGTAGTTGTCGGGGTGCAGCACCGCGAGGTCCCCGGTGTGGAACAGCCCGCCGCGGAAGGCCGCCGCCGTGGCCTCGGGGTTCTTCAGGTATCCCATCATCACGGTGTTGGAGCGGAGCATCAGCTCGCCCATCGTGGTGCCGTCCGCCGGCATTTCGGCCAGGGTGTCGGGATCGCGCACCGAGGCCTCCTCCAGCAGCGGATGGCCGACCCCCTGGCGGGCCATGAAGCCGGCCTTGTCGGCTGGTGCCATGGCATCCAGCGCCGGCTGCCATTCGCAGATGGTGGCGGGACCGTAACATTCTGTCAGGCCGTAGAGATGGGTGACGGCGAAGCCCATCGCCTCCATCCCGGCGATCACCGCCGAGGGGGGCGCGGCGCCGCCGGTGGCGATGCGCACCGTCTGCGGGAAGACGCGGCGGGCCTCGGCGGGGGCGTGGATCAGCAGGGTCAGCACCACCGGGGCGCCGCACATATGGGTCACGCCCTCGGCGGCGATGGCGGCGAAGATCGGCGCCGGCTCGACCCGGCGCAGGCAGACATGGGTGCCGCCGGCCAGGGTGACCGCCCAGGTATAGGTCCAGCCGTCGCAGTGGAACATCGGCAGCGTCCAGAGATAGACGCTGCGCGGCGAGAGTCCGAAGGCCAGCGCGTTGGCCGCCGCGTTGAGGTAGGCGCCGCGATGGTGCAGCACCACGCCCTTCGGGTTGCCGGTGGTGCCGGAGGTGTAGTTGAGGGTGATCGCCTGCCATTCGTCATCCGGCAGCCGCAGCGGGTGGTCGGGATCGCCGCCGCGCAGGAAGGTTTCGTAGTCGGTCGCTTCGCCCGCCGGGGTGTCGGGGGCGGCGATGTCGATCACCGGCGGCGGGGCGTCCATCCCGGCGAGCGCGGCGGCGCCGGCGGCGGCGTATTCGCGGTCGAGCAGGAACACCCGGGCCTCGGAATGGCGCAGGATGAAGCCGATCGCCGCGGCATCGAGCCGGGTGTTGATCGGGCAGAGCACCGCGCCGAGCCCGGGAACCGCATAATGGGCCTCCAGCATCTCCGGAATGTTGGGGGCCAGGATGGCCACCGTGTCGCCCTTGCCCACCCCGGCGCGCGCCAGCGCCGAGGCGAGGCGGCGGCAGCGGGTCAGCATCTCGGCATAGGTGATCCGCCGCTTGCCGTGGACGATGGCGGCGCGGTCCGGAAAGACCCGGGCGGCGCGGTGGAGGAACGACACCGGCGAGAGCGGCACATGGTTGGCCGGGCCGCGGCCGAGGTCCTGGTCGTAGATGGACATATCCGCTTCCTTGTCGCCGCCTCCGGGTTCCCGTAAGCGTACCCCAGGATACGGGTGCGGCGAAAGCGCCGCCGTGACGGGAGCCCAGGGATGGATTTGCAGCTGACGGGAAAGACGGCGCTGGTGACGGGCGCCTCGATGGGAATCGGGCGCGCGATCGCCCGCGGCCTGGCGGCCGAGGGGGTGCGGGTCGCGGTGCTGGCGCGCCGGGCCGAGCTGCTCGAGACCCTGGCCGCGGAGATCGTGGCCGCCGGCGGGGTGCGTCCGGCGCTGATCGTCCAGGACATCATGGCCGAGGACGCCGCGGCGCGGGTGCGCGATGCGGCGCTGGCCGCGCTGGGCAAGGTGGAGATCCTGGTCAACAACGCCGGCGGTTCCCGCCCGCTGCCGGTGGATGCGCCGGAGGAGCGTTGGACCGAGGCGCTGACCCTGAACTTCACCCGCCAGCGGCAGCTCACCCACGCGCTGCTGCCGCAGATGATCGCCGGCAACTGGGGGCGGATCATCAACGTCACCGGCAAGTCCGAACCCGAGGGGCTGAACGCCGCCTTCGCCGCCAAGGCCGCGATCCATGCCTGGGCCAAGGGCCTGTCGCGGGAGGTGGGCAAGCACGGGATCACCGTGAACTCGATCCCGCCGGGGCGGATCATGAGCGAGCAGATCCGCCGCAACTACCCCGAGGATTACCGCAAGCATTTCGCCGAGACCGAGATTCCGGTGCGCTACTGGGGCGAGCCCGAGGATCTGGCGGTGATGGCGGTGTTCCTGGCCTCGCCGCTGGCCCGCTACGTGACCGGGACGGTGATCCCGGTTGATGGTGGGTTGCGGCGGTATCAGTTCTGAAAGCGGC
>JAKBCO010000141.1 GCA_021807785.1 Pseudomonadota bacterium | reverse complement strand
GCCACGAAGTGATGCAGCGACTGGTGTGCCGCCTGCACCCGCCCCGGCTGCACGCGCGCGGCCATCGGCTCGACGCTCTTGCGATCGCCGGGCAACAGCAGACCGGCGCAATAGGAGCGGAACGGCGCCGCGCGATCGGCGTGGCCGAGCGCTGACGTGATCGCCTCGACATAGGCGGCGAACCGTGATTCGCTGCCGCGCCCCTTGGATTCGAGACCCACAACCCGCCTCCACGAGTGAGAATCTCCAATCGTACACACAGGTCGCCGAATCGTACAAGAGCTTTATGACACAGTAAGAATAGCGAGGCTCGGTCGCTTCACGATCGACCGGCTGATGGTGATTCTGGAGAAACTCAGAGAGGAGATGAAGGAGACGCTCACCCTGCGTCACCGCCCGGCCGGAAGCGCCGCGGCGACGATGCACGGGTGATCGAGCGCGTCAGGCCAGGCGGAAGCGGGCGGCGGTCAGGCGGTCCTCGGCCAGGGCGGCGCGCACAGCGCCGGCGCCGGCCTCGGTGGTGGTGACCGCCTGGACTTCCGCGAACCAGGCGCCGCCGCGGGCGCGGGCGAGGAAGAGCCGGGCGAGCGCCTGGGCGGCGGCGTTGCGCGGGGTGCAGCAGGCGCAGCCGAGCGGGTGGAACGGGGTGGGGCGAGCGGTGAAGCGGGCGAGCGGGACGTCGGCTTGGGCCGGGGTATCGCCCTCGATCAGCAGGGCGGCGCCGGGCGGGGCGTCCGCGAGCGGGCCGAGGCGGAGGGGGATGCGGGGGTCGGCGGGCATGGGGGTTGCCGACTCGGGAAGCGGCGAGCTGGGTTGGACGCGGTCACCGCAGGTCTCTGTCATCCGAGCAGGCCCATGCCTGACGTGCTATACCCTATGGCGCAGGTGGCAGAAACGAACGCAGATGTTCGACCGCCGCCTTCACATGATGGGAGGTGAACACCCTGACCTTCCGCTCGGCCGCTCCCGGCGGGCCGGGCCATGCCGCAATGGCGGCCATCATAGGGTCCACGTCCAAAGCGGCCTCCGTTTCGCGGCTCAGCCAGCCCACCGTCGCGAGCAACTCCAGGCCGTGTGGCGATTGGAACCCGTCGATGATTTCGGTGGCGGTATCGAGGGCATGCCGATAAGGGCTCGCCTCGGGCGTCGTCAGATACGCGCCGATCTGATCCTGTCGGTCGTGCCTGAAGCGGATCGGATCGAATGGCCGCGCATCCGCGACCCGGCGTTCGCATGTCAGGTAGCTACCATCCAGACTGTCGAGCAGGTGGCGAACCCGGTCCGAATACGGACCGTAGCGATCCGCCACGAAATCGTCCGCAATCGGATTCCGCAGGCCCTGGCGCGCGATGGCGTCACTCAGAAACCAGGCCAGCTTCTGGGCTTCGAGCATCGAGCAGTCGAAACCCAGCACCTCGTAGCGGCGGATCATCTCGGCCATGAGCGCGCGCGCCGGCGTCAGTTTCCCGACACCATGACGCTTCACGACGTTCTGATAGACCGCAGAGGGCTCATAGACGACGACGTCGCAATCGATCCCGGTCAGCGCGTCGGTGATCAGCGGCTTCACATCGTCCCAGTCGAGCCCGCCATTGCCGGCGCCGAGCGGGGGAATGGCGATGGAGCGGATGTCGCGCGCTGCGATTTCCTCCCTGAGCGCATGGAGGCCGTGGCTGATCCATTCCAGGCGCGACGGGTGCCGCCAATGTTTCTTGGTCGCGAAATTGATGATGAAGCGCGGGCCGAGCATGTCCCGTCGCTCGGTGACGAGCAGGCCGCCCGGGGCAAGTTGCTCGGCCTTGCACGCGGCCGCGTAGATGCGGAAATTGTCAGGGTATTGCTCCTTGAACATCAGCGCGATGCCCTTGCCGCTGATACCAACCGTGTTGACGGTGTTCACCACGGCTTCGGCGTCGGCTTCCAGCAGGTTGCCTTGCGCGTAGCGGATCATCAGAAATACCATCCCGGGCGGACGAATACCCTAAGCGCCAGACCTGCCGCCTGGATCTGTCGTGCGATAGCAGTCTTCGCGGCCTCCGACCAGCAGCCGATTCCCTGCAGCGCGCCGGGCGCAACGTGGCGATGGGCGAGAGCCTCGGCCTGATAGCGCTCCTTCTTGTCAGGATAGCCGTCATCGCGGGCGAAGTCATGCCGGCGAAGGATCTCCCAGTCGATCATCCCGGCCAGATCGGCTTGATCGCTGCTCCAAGTTGCGGTCGCGGTATAGGCGTGCCGGTCGGTGAATAGCAGGGACACGCCGCTCTCTCGGATGGTCCGGCAGGATGAGACCAGGATCACGATGTCCTCGTTCGAACGGCGGATGATGCCGTTATACCCGGTCTTGATGTTGAGCAGCATGATGGATTTCGGCGTGAAGTAGAAAGGGACATAGTCGGCCAGCGTTCCGCCCGGAGGGATGGGCACCCGGCGGCGGGCGCGGTTGCCGATCAGGTCCGGGTTGCCGATGGCGACGAAATTCTGGTCGGCGGCACTGCCGTTGGCGCAGGGAAGACCGTTGGTCAGCAGCCAGGGCAGATTGGCGATGTGGGTGATGCGAAACAGCAGGCCGCGCTCGGGGGTGAGGTCAAGCGGCATCGTCCGCTCGCCTTGCCGAAAAAGCGTCGCATGAGCAGGCTGACAGCACCGCGGTCATGGCCGCGGATTGCTTGCCCGGTGCCATGGTCCGCAACAACGACCGCATACCGACGCCGCCCCTCATTGACCCCGCCGCCCCCGCGCGAGCTCCGTCACCACCCCGTGCAACGTCCGCAACTCCTGCTCGGTCACCTCCCCGCGCTGGAAGAAGTGCCGGATGTTGCGCACCATCCCCGGCCGCTTCGGCAGGTTGTCCAGAAACCCGCACCCGTCCAGCTCGGCCACCAGATGAGTGAGGAAGTTCTCGACCTCCCCCTTGGTCGCCACCCGGGTTTCATTCGTCATCAGCCGGCGCGGCGCGGTGCCGTCATCGGCCAGCCACCACTCATAGGCCACCACCATCACCGCCTGCGCCAGATTGAGCGACATGAAGGCCGGGTTCAGGGGAAACCGCACCAGCGCGTCCGCGGCGGCCATGTCATCATTGTCCAGCCCCGCCCGCTCGGGCCCAAACAGCACGCCCGCGCGCAGCCCGCGCGCGCCCACCGCCCGCAGCTCGGCCGCCGCCCCCCGCGCGGTCAGCACCGGCTTTATGATGTGGCGCGGACGCGGGCAGGTGGCGAATACATGGTGCAGATCGGCAACCGCCTCGGCGAGCGTCCCGTGTACGGTCGCAGCATCGAGGATGCGGTCGGCGCCGGAGGCGTTGCGCCACGCCTTATCTTGCGGCCAGCCGTCGCGCGGGGCCACCAAGCGCAGCGCGAACAGCCCGCCATTGGCCATGGCGCGGGCGCAGGCGCCGATATTGTCGGCCAGTTGCGGGCGCACCAGCACCACCACCGGCGCGCCCTCGATCGGGGCCAGGGCCGCACCGCCGTCGCGCCCGGTCATGCGCGGCGCCAGGTCGTGCCGGCGGGGCCGTCCTCCAGCAGGATCCCCTGCCCGGCCAGATCGGCGCGGATCGCGTCGGCACGGGCGAAGTCGCGCGCCTTGCGGGCGGCCAAGCGGTCGGCGATGGCAGCTTCGATCGCGGTGGCGTCATCGGCGTCGCCGCGGAACCAGGCGGCCGGGTCGGCGCTCAGCAGGCCCAGCATCGCGCCGGCCGCGCGCAACCCCGCCGCCGCTGCCGCGTCGCCGGCCAGCGCGGCGTCGGCCAAGGCGTGCATCGCCGCCAGGGCCGCGGGCGTGTTGAGGTCATCGCACAGGGCGGCCAGCACCGAGGCGGGCAGGTCCGCGGCGGGGGCGGCCGGGGCGCGTTCCAACGCGCGGTAGAACCGGTCCAGTTCGCGCCGCGCCTCGCCCAGCCCCGGTTCGGTGAAATCCAGGGCCGCGCGGTAGTGGGTTTTCAGCAGCAACAGCCGCACCGCCTCCCCGGGAGCGATCGTCAGCACCTGTTGGACGGTGCGGAAATTGCCCAGCGATTTCGACATCTTCTCGCCGTTCACCAGCAGCATCCCGTTGTGCATCCAGACGCCGGCGAAATGCGAATGCGGGAAGGCGCAGAGACTCTGGGCGCGTTCGTTCTCGTGATGCGGGAAGATCAGGTCCTGGCCGCCGCCGTGAAGGTCGAAATCCTCGCCCAGATAGCGCCAGGACATGGCGCTGCACTCGATGTGCCAGCCCGGCCGGCCGCGGCCCCAGGGGCTGTCCCAGCCCGGCAGTTCGGGAGGGGAAGGTTTCCACAGCACGAAATCGCCGGGGTCCTGCTTGTAGGGGGCCACCTCCACCCGCGCGCCGGCCAGCAATTCGCGTGGCGAGCGGCCAGAGAGGCGGCCGTACTCGGCGAAGCTCGCGACCCGGAACAGCACGTGGCCGGCGGCGGCATAGGCATGGCCGCCGGCGATCAGCCGCTCGATCAGCGTCAGCATCTCCGGGATATGCGCGGTCGCCGCCGGCTCCACATCCGGCGGCAGCGCGCTCAGGGCCGCCATGTCGGCGTGGAAATCCGCCGTGGTGCGGGCGGTGATCGCGCCGATCGTCTCCCCGGTTTCGACGGCGCGGGCGTTGATCTTGTCGTCCACGTCGGTGATGTTGCGGACATAGGTCAGACGCGGGAACAGAAGGCGCAAGAGCCGCGCCAGCACGTCGAACACCACCACCGGGCGGGCGTTGCCCAGATGCGCGCGGTCATAGACGGTCGGGCCGCAGACATACATCCGCACATGGCTCGGATCGCGCGGCGTGAATCGGACCCGGCCGCGGGTCAGGCTGTCATGCAGGAAGAGCTCGGGCATGGGCGGTTACTGCGGCATCCGCGGGCGGTTTTCAACGCCGGCCTCCCGGGGCCGGCCTCCCGGGGCCGGCCTCCCTGGGCCGGCCTCTCGGGACCGCCCTCCCTGGGGGTTGACCCCGGCTGCGGGGTGGGGCACTCTGCGATTGAGAATGGATCGCAATTCGCTATGCCGGACGCCGAGCAGATGACCCAGACGGCCACCTCTTCCCCCAACGCCCTGCCGCCCAGCCGATCGCGGCGGCTGGCCCATTTCCTCACCGTGTTCGGCCCAGGCCTCGTGGTGATGCTGGCCGACACTGACGTGGGCAGCGTCATCACCGCCGGCCAAAGCGGGGTGCAATGGGGCTACCGGCTGCTGGCCCTGCAATTCCTGCTCATTCCCATTCTTTACATCGTGCAGGAGCTGACGGTCCGGCTCGGCATCGCCACCGGCCGCGGCCATGGCGAGCTGATCCGGGAGACCTTCGGCCCAGTCTGGGCATGGATATCGGCGGCCGGGCTCGGCATCGCCACGGTGGGCGCGCTGCTGACCGAGTTCTCTGGCGTCGCCGGGGTGGGCGCGCTCTATGGGCTGCCGCGCGGCCTGACCCTGCCGTTCGCCGCCGCCACCCTGCTCGCGGTGGTGCTGACCGGCTCGTACCGGCGGGTGGAACGGGTGGCGATCGCGGTCGGGCTGTTCGAACTCGCGTTCTTCTTCGTCGCCTGGGCGGCGCATCCGGACCCACATGCGCTGGCCGCCGGGGCGTTGGATATCCCGTTCACCAACGGCGCCTATCTCTATCTGGTGGCAGCCAATATCGGCGCCGTCATCATGCCGTGGATGGTGTTCTACCAGCAGTCGGCGGTGGCCGATAAGCGGTTGCGCCCCGAACATCTCACCGCCTCCCGGTGGGATACGGCGATCGGCGCGGTGATCACCCAGCTGGTGATGGCGGCGGTGCTGATCGCCTGCGCCGCCACCATCGGTCGCACCCATCCGGACGCCGCCCTCAACACGGTGGGGGAGATGGCGGGCGCGCTCACCCCGTTCCTCGGCACCACCATGGGCAACGCCGTCTTCGGTGCCGGGGTGCTCGGGGCGGGCATGGTGGCTTCTATCGTCGCCTCCCTGGCGCTGGCCTGGGGGCTGGGCGAGGTCGCCGGCTACCGCCGCTCGCTGGAATACCGGCCGTTACAGGCGCGCTGGTTCTATGGCGTCTATGCCGCCTGCGTGATCGGGGGGGCGGTGTTCGTCGGGTTCTGGCCCGATCTGGTGGCGCTGAACGTGGGCGTCCAGGTGATGAACGCCCTGCTGCTGCCGGTGGTGCTGGGCTTCCTGATCGCGCTCACCCGCCGCGCGCTGCCGCCGGCATGGCGGCTGCGCGGGTGGTATTTCGCGCTGGTGCTGGCGGTGGCTGTGGTCACCTGCGCGCTCGGCGTGTGGGGTGGTTTCTCGGGGGCAGGGCTCGTGGGGTAGCGGCGCGCTACCCCGACCCCAGGCTGCCGGCCAGCAGCGCCGTCACCTCGCGGGCGAACCCGGCCGGGTCACGCGGCATCTCCCCCTCGGCCACTCGGGCGAGGTCCAGCAGCACCGTCGCCGCCCGCCCCACCAGCACCGCATCGCTCGCCTTGGCCGCGAGGGCGGCGATGGCGGGGTGCTTCGGATTCACCTCCAGCGCCGGCGGTGGCATCGGCCCGCCGCGTCCGGACCGGCGCATCAGCCGCTGCATCGCCAGATCCGGCCCCAGCGCCCCGGCCGCCAGCACCACCGCGCTGTCGGTCAGCCGCCCGGTCGCGCGCACCTCCGCCACCGCGTCGCCCAGCGCGCTCTTCAGCGCCGCCGTCAGCACCGAGATATCGGGAAGATCCGTCGTGGCAGCGACGTCCGCCTGACTCGCGCTCACCAGCCGCTTGCCCTCGAAGCTCGCCAGCCGCTCGGGCCAAAAGGCATCGATCGGGTCGGTGAGCAGCAACACCTCCTCCCCTTTCGCCCGCAACCCTTCGAGCTGCGGCGAGGCCCGCAACGCCACCAGATCCTCGCCCACGAGGTAATGGATGACCTCCTGGCCCGGCTTCATGCGGTCGATGTAGGCGGCAAGGCTGGTGAGCCCCTCGACCGCCGAGGAAGGGGCGCGCAGCAGGGAAGCGAGCTCGGTGCGGTGCTCGGTATCCTCCCAGAGCCCTTCCTTGAGCGCAGCGCCGAAATTCTCCCAGAACTTGTCGAAGTCGGCCGCCTCCTTCGCCTTCGTCCTGAGCTCCGCCAGTACCCGGCCGATCAGCGCCTTGCGGATGCGCCCCAGCACCGGGGTCGATTGCAGCATCTCGCGCGAGACGTTGAGGGGCAGGTCCTCGGTGTCCACAACCCCGGCGACGAAGCGCAGCCACGAGGGCAGGAGTTCGGCCTTGTCGGTGATGAACATCCGCCGCACATGCAGCCGCAGATGCGAACTCCGGTCCTGCTCGAACAGATCGAACGGCCGGGTGCCGGGGATGAAGAGCAGGGCGGTGAACTCGGTCATCCCCTCGGCGCGCCAGTGCAGCGTGGCCCAGGGGGTATCGAACATATGGCCGAGATGGCGATAGAATCCGTGGTAGTCGGCCTCGGAAATCTCCGCGCGCGGGCGGCGCCAGAGGGCGGTGCCCTCGTTGGCCGGCAGGTCCTTGCCGTCGCGGGCGATGGTGATCGGCCAGGTGATGTGATCGGCCCATTTGCGAACGATCGCTTCCAGTGCCGCCGGGTCCAGATAGGTCTCGGCGTCCGGCTTCAGATGCAGCAGCACATCGGTGCCCGGCTCGGCCCGCTCGGCGGGGCGGATGATGAAGCCCTGGCCGGAGGCGATGTCGCAGGACCAGGTGAAGGCGTGTTCGCTGCCCGCCTTGCGGGAGGTCACCTCGACCAGATCCGCCACCATGAAGGCGGAATAGAAGCCGACGCCGAACTGGCCGATCAGGTTCGGCCGCTCCTCGGGTTTGGCATCCGCCAGCGCCGCCCCGAAGGCGCGGGTGCCGGACCGGGCGATGGTGCCGAGATGGGCGATCATCTCCTCGCGGTCCATGCCCATTCCCGCATCGGCGATCAGCAGCGAGCGGGCGGATTTGTCGGGCACGATGCGGATCGCCGCCTTCTCCGGCAGCGCCAGCGCCGGGTCGGTGAGTGCCGCGAAGCGGCGCCGGTCGGTGGCGTCGGCGGCGTTGGCGACGAGCTCGCGCAGGAAGATGTCCCGCTCGGAATAGAGCGCGTGGACCACGAGATCGAGCAGGCGGCCGGTCTCGGCGCCGAACTCGTGGGTTTCGGCCGGGGCTTCCGCTGTGGTGCTCATCGGTCAGGCTCCTTGGTCAGCGCCGCGCGATATGCGAACGCCGGTGGGCGGGTGCAAGAGTGCGGATGAAACCGCACCTGCCCCCGTCATCGCCGGCCTTGAGCCGGCCATCCGCCCGGGAACGCCCGATCACAGGCCGCGCCGCCCGTCCGGGGGCAGGTGTCCGGCTCAAGGCCGGCGATGACGGGGGAGCGCGCGCGGTCCCCGCTTCGGTGCCAAGCGGCGGTCTGCGCTCAGTGGATCTCGCCCGACCGCCGCAGCGCGTCGGCGAGCTTGGCCGGGGTGAAGGCGGGATCGCGGCAGATGTCCAGGATCACCTTTTCCCGCCGGGTCAGCAGGTCCACCGCCGCCGGCAGCTTGCGCACCGCGTCGGCCGGGATCACCACCGCGCCGTGGCGATCGGCATGGATCACGTCGTCATGCGCCGCGTTCATGCCGTGGACGTTCACCGGCTGGCCGAAATCGACCAT
>JAKBCO010000140.1 GCA_021807785.1 Pseudomonadota bacterium | reverse complement strand
CGGCCATCAGCGGCGCGGGCGCGGCCGTCAGCGCGTCCGTGAAGCGGCCCGCTTCCGGCTCGGCCAGGGCGATCGCCAGCAACGCGGAGGCGTCCACGATCACGCCGGCAATCCGTCGGGGCCGTAGAGGTCATTGTGGTCGGCGCTGGAAACCGGGCGGTCCAGCCCGGCGCGCAGCTCCGCGGCCAGGGCCAGCACCCGCTCGCGTCGCGCGGCCAGGGCCGCCGACCGCTCCCGCCGCTCCCGCTCGAGCCGCTCGCGCAAAGCGGTGGTCACGGCCGCCGTCAGGCTTTCGCCGGTCAGCGAGGCCAGCTCGTTCGCCAGCCGGCTGGCCTCCGGGTTCTTGATGTTCAGCTGCATACCCATCGCCCTCTCGGTAGAAATATCCGAACCGATGGTAGAAATGGGCGCCCGGGTGGTGGTTGTCATCCCCCCTCCCCCGCCACCCAGGCCTCGCAGCAGGATTTCGCCAGCGTCCGCACCCGGCCGATATAGCTCGCCCGCTCGGTCACGCTGATCACGCCGCGTGCGTCCAGCAGGTTGAAGAGGTGGCTCGCCTTGATGCACTGGTCATAGGCCGGCAGCGCCAGCCGGCGGTCGAGCAGGGCGGCGCATTCGGCCTCCGCGTCGGCGAAATGGGCGGCCAGCCGAGCGGTATCCGCGAACTCGAAATTGAAGGCGCTGAACTCCCGCTCCGCGCGCAGGAACACGTCGCCGTACGTGACGCCGGCGCCGTTGAAGTCCAGCGCATAGACGTTCTCCACGTCCTGCACATACATCGCCAGCCGTTCGAGGCCGTAGGTCATCTCGAAGCTGGGCAGGGTGACGGGGATGCCGCCCACCTGCTGGAAATAGGTGAACTGCCCGACCTCCATCCCGTCGCACCAGACTTCCCAGCCCAGGCCCCAGGCGCCCAGGGTGGGGCTTTCCCAATCGTCCTCCACGAAGCGGAAATCATGCCGCAGCGGATCGAGGCCGATCTCGCGGTAGCTCGCCAGCAGCAGGTCCTGCGCGTCCGCGGGAGAAGGTTTCACGATGACCTGATACTGATAGTAGTGCTGCAACCGGTTCGGGTTCTCCCCGTAGCGCCCGTCGGTGGGCCGGCGGGAGGGCTGCACATACGCCGCCCGCCACGGTTTCGGCCCCAGCGCGCGCAGGGTGGTGGCGGGGTGGAAGGTGCCGGCACCCATCTCCATGTCGTAGGGTTGCAGCAGCACGCAGCCCTGGCGGCTCCAGAATCGTTGCAGGCGGAGGATCAGGTCCTGGAAGCTGGGCGCGTCGGGGCGAGGCATCTTGCGGGTCCGGAAACTGGCGCGGGGTAAAGCACCCGCCGCCCGCCCCGGCAAGCGGGGTCGGTCACGCGGCGCGCGTCGGCGCGGGGCCGGCACCCCCGCCCAGCGCTCAATGCAGCCGCGGCGCCTTCAGGAACCGCGCCCGATCGCCCGAGCGCACCGCGATCTCGACCGTCTCCCGGTCCCGCCGCAGGCTGAGGCGCACCTCCGCCCCGGCGCTGCCCGACGCCCAGACCCGCCGCCACAGCCCGGCCAGATCCCCCGGCTCCTCGCCGTTCACGGTCAGGATGCGGTCACCCACATGCACCCCCGCCTTCTCGGCCGGGGCATCATCGGCCAGCCCGCCCACCAGCAGCGCGTCCTCGGCCTCGGTCGCATACATCCCGAGCCACGGGCGCGCCGGGCGGTTCACCCGGCCGAAGTTCAGCAGATCGTCCAGGATCGGCGGCAGCAGGTTGATCGGCACCACCATGTTCATGTCCAGCCGGCGGCCCTTGCGGTCGCCCTGCTGGAGGATCAGCGAGCCGATTCCCATCAGCCGCCCATCCACGATCAGCCCGCAGCCGCCCCAGAACGGATGCGCGGGGGCGGTGAAGAGCGCGTCGTCCAGCACATATTCCCAGTAGCCGGCGAATTCCTGCCGCGCCACGATGCGGGTCTCCACCGCGTGCTTGCGCCCGCCATAGGCGGCGAACACCGCCGCGTCCCCGGTCTTCAGCAGGTCCGGGTCGCCCATCTCCAGCGCCGGCAGTCCCAGCCGGCCCAGCGCCTGCACCAGCCCGAACCCGGTCTCCTGGTCATAGGCCAGCGCATGGCCGGGCACCGCGCGCCCGTCGGTGGAGGTGATCCAGATCGTCTCCGCCTCGGTCACCAGATAGCCGATGGTGGCAATCAAACCGGACTCGCGGATCACCACCCCGCTGCCGGCGCGCTCGGTGCCCAGCGTGCCGGCGGTGAAGGCATCGGCCGGGACGTAGCTGCGAATCCCCACCACCGCGTCCAGCGCGCGGGTCAGATCGTAGGAGTAGTCGGACGGGTCCGGTTGCAGATTGGCCGGAATCTCCCAGTCGGCCTTGGCCATCGATACGGTCTCTCATGCTCGGGCACGAAAAGCCCGCCTGACCATAGTATCGGCGGTTTCTGCGGGGCTGGCTAGGGTGTCGGGGGAAGGCCAGGGCCTTCCCCTACACCGCCAACAACCCCAGGCACCGCCCCGACTGGCCGGCGCGGAACAGGAAGGCGACCAGTTCCGCCGCGTCCGGCAGGCCGGAGGCCTGGGTGACGTCGCTCAGCGCGCAGAGCTCCGCGACCGCGTCGGCCGCGCCCGAGAGGATGTCGTTGCCTCCGGTCAGCAGCAGCATGGGCACCGTCGGGTCGTGCTCGGCCAACTGCATCATCACGTAGCATCCGTCCTGGGCCGGGCCGTCGAGGGTGGCGATCACCGCCATCGGCCGGCGCTCGCGGAAGCCGCGCGTCAGGTCCCGTTCCGACCCCAGCCGATCGACGGTGATGCCCAGATAGGCGCAGAGTTCGGCGATGGCGGCGCTCACCGCCGGGCGGTCCTCGATCACCAGCACCAGGGGGGTGCGGCGGTTGACGAGTTCGAGCGCGACCGGCGGCGGGCGGCGGCCGACGCGGACCTGTTCGGCAATATGGTTCATCGGAACCCCCTTCTGGTTTCCAGTGGGTGAAGGATGCCGCCGCGGGCCGGGCCGGAAACAGCGTGGCAAACGTCAAATCGTCGGGCGGGGAGCGTGAAACCCTGTCAAATCCGTGTTCTTGCCGCGGCGGCCCGGCGGCCCTATGGCAGGGGCATGATCCTGCTGCGGCACGGCCAGAGCGCGTTCAACCTGCACTTCACCGCCACCCGCAAGGACCCCGGGATCATCGATGCCGCGCTGACCGAACTCGGCCACCAGCAGGCCCGCGCGGCGGCCGAGCAGCTGGCCGGGGAGCGGATCGGCCGCATCCTGGTCTCCCCCTACACGCGGGCGTTGCAGACCGCCGCGCCGGTTGCCGCCGCGATCGGGGTGCCGGTGATCGTCACCCCGCTGGTGCGGGAGCGTGCCGCCTTCGCCTGCGACATCGGCACCCCGCGCACGGCGCTGGCCGATGCCTGGCCCGGGCATGATTTCGCCCATCTGGACGAGATCTGGTGGCCGCCGATGCCGGAGCCGGCGACGGCGGTGGTGGACCGTGCCAACCTGTTCCGCGCCGAGATGGCCGCGCTGCCCGACTGGTCCAATACGCTGGTGGTGACGCATTGGGGCTTCATCATGGCGTTGACCGGGATCAGCGTGCCGAACGGCGAGCGGCTGCGCTTCGACCCCACCGCCGCCCCGCCCGAAACCATCCCGTGGAAGGTCTAGCGGATCCGCGCCAGCATCCGCCGGTTCCCGGTCAGCGCCGCGTAGCGGCTGCCGACCGCGTACCACAGCAGCAGCATCGCCTCGCGCGGCCAGGACCAGGGATGGAAGGCGGCCAGCCGCGACGGCTCGGCCGCGCAGGGGACCATCGGCAGGCCGAGCCCCGCCGCCATCGCCAGGCTGCGCGCCAGATGGGTGCGGCTGGTTACCAGCACGGCCGCCCCGTCCGGGGCCAGATCGGCGCGGTAGCAGCGGAGATTCTCGAGCGTGTGGCGGGAGCGGGTTTCGAGCCCGATCGCTGCCTCCGGCACGCCGGCGGCGACCAGCAGCGCCCGTCCGGCCTCGGCCTCCGACAGCGGGGCCGGCGAGCGGGTGCCGCCCAGGATGACGATGCGCGTCGCCGGATCGGCCGCCCACAGCGCGGCGGCGCGGGCGAGCCGGGCGCGGAACGCCGGCCCCGGGTGGCCGGAGGGCGGCAGTCGCACCCCCAGCACCAGCACCCGTGCCCCGCGCGCCGCCACCGGCGCCCGCAGTCCCCGCCAGCCCACCACCGCCAGCGCCGCGAGCGGGGCGAGGCCCAGGCTGAACAGGCTCACCCCCAGCGCCAGCGCCAGGGTGGCGGCACCGTCCCGCCCCACGATCGCGCCGTCACCGTCCATGGATAAGCTCGATCCGGCGTTGATCGCGCGGGTGGCCGCCCGCTACGCCGCCGAGGGCCGGTTCGCGCGCGGCTTCGTCGCCGGCAAGCTGCGGCGCGATCCCGCCGGCCCCGCCATCCTGCGCGCCGCCGGCGTGGAAGGATTCGGCGAGGTGGTCGATCTCGGCTGCGGGCGCGGGCAGCTGGCGGTGGCGTTGCTGCTGGCCGGCGCCGCAAGCGCGGTGACCGGGATCGAGACCGCGCCCGTGCAGGCCGCCCAGGCCGCGCGCGCCGGCGCCGGGCTCGCGCTCCGGGTGATCCGGCGCGATCTGGCCGCCGAGCCGGTGGTGCCGGCGGCGGATACGGTGCTGATCGTCGATGTGCTCTACCAGTTGCCCACCGCGGCGCAGGCGGCGCTGCTGGTCGCGGCGGCGGCGGCGGCGCGCCGGAGGGTGCTGATCCGCGCGCTGGACCCCGGCGCCGGCGCGCGCGCGGTGCTGACGATCGGCTGGGAGCGGCTGAGCCGGCGTCTGTCGCCTCATGCCGGCGCGGTGGTCAACCCGCGCCCGCCGGCCGAGGCGGCGGCGGTGCTGCGCGCGGCGGGGTTCGCGGTGACGGTGGCGCCGTGCCGGGACGGCACGCCGTTCGCCAATGTGCTCATCACGGCGTGCCGGCCTGGCGTGCCATCGCCGCCAGCAGCGTCGGAATGCTGCCCCGGTGCTGGTCCAGGAACGAGGTGTAGTCCGCCCGCACGGTGATGCGCAGGCTGGTGCCCTCGGCGATCAGGTCGATGATGCGCGGGCCGGCGGGTTCCTGCCGCACCACCCAGGTGACGCGGGCGGCGGGGCTGCCGGGGCGGACGACCTCGGTGGTGACGTCGGTCACGTCGCCGTTGGGCACCGGGCGCAGGATGCGCACGTGGAAGCCGTTGGCGGCCGGATGGCGGTAGGCGCCGACGCGGGCCAGTACGCTGGTCACCAGGATGTCGCGGAACAGCGCCAGGTAGCGCGCCTGCTGGGCTTGGCTGGCGCGGCGCCAGAATCGGCCGAGGCAGAACCGCGCGACGTAGGGGATGTCCACCACCCGGTCGAGGAAGGCGCCGAGGGCCGCGCGCCGTTGCGTGGGGCTGGCCGGGTGGCTGACGATGGCGGCGAGCTCATTGCCGGCGGCGCGGATGAAGGCCGCCGCGTCCGGGGCGGGTGCGGCGGCGGCGAGCAGCGGCAGGGCGAGGGCGAGGCGGAGGAGCTTGCGGCGCGGGGTCATGGGGGGAGTGAACCACAAAGCGGGGGCGCGCTGCCACGCGCCGCAGCGATGGGTAGTGTCTCAGTTTGAATTTCCCATCTTATAGACGGTCGGCCGCTTGGCCGGCTCGGCCCGCGCGTCGATCAGGGCCAGGACGTTGTCCATGTTCCACAAGGTCGGGGAGAGGCCGGCCGCCATCGCGGGGGTACAGCGCAGCGTCTTGTGCATCCGGACGAAGTTGTAGTGCACATAGAACAGCGCCAGCATGTGCCGGTGGCCCTCGACCCGCTTGGAAAAGCCGTTCGTCAGGCGGGTAAAGCGGCGCATCCCCATCCGCATGGTGAGGTTCTGGCGTTCCACGTAAGACGTGGAGACGTGCGCCATGTCGGGGCTGCCCTCAATCCGGTCCTTCCTGGCGCCAAGGCAAGCCGCCGGGCTATAGCGGCCAGCCGGGCCCGGGGTCTCGCCGTAGAGCTTCACGAGCATGGCGTAATCCACGGCGGCCCCGAAGGCGTCCTCTACCGCTTGCAGATAGGCCTTGTGCCCGTCCGTCGTAAGTTGCACTCGGTTCGCCAGCCGAGCCGCTACATCGTCCATGAAGACGCTGGCATAACCCGCATCCCGGCCGCCAACGTTCCATGAGATGATGAGTTTGGAGTCGGCGTCGATCGCGGTCCAGGTCCAGATGTCCCCGGCGCCTTCCGGCGCGGCCTTGGCGGTCGCGACGTTCTTCGCCTTGGCGTAGCAGAAGGCCCAAATCTCATCGCACTGCACCCGCTGGGCCTTCACGCCCCGGACGGTCTCATCGTGGAAGGTTTCGCAAGCCTCCCCGGCCTCGGCCAACAGCTTCGCCACCGTGTTGATGGACACCTCCGCCACGCGGCTGATCGACCGCATGGAAGAGCCTTCCACCAGCATGGAGAGGATTTGGGTGCGCTTGGCGTGCGGGAGCTTGTTCATACCCGCAGATTATGCCGCGCCGCCTCCATTATCAAGCATTATTTTCAGTTACGCCTCGGGCCAACCCCGGCAGGATGCGTTGCTTATTGACGGCTGACATGGTCTCCGTAATTGTTATGTGATCGTACAGACCGCGCAGGTAGCTGGGCGGTAGTTGACAGGCGAATTTGGCATTGCTGGGCAATCGCGGCGTGAACAGGACCGTCCGCATAGAGACGAAACTGACCTTATAATCCAGACCGTTACACTCAATGTTAGTAAGCCCGTAGTCTCCGTCATATTGGTGCTGGCATATAAACAGATATTGGTGCGTCTTATCGCAGGCGCAGAGGTGCCACTTGAATAGCTCATCATGGTTTTTGACATTCTTGGTTCTAAATCCGACTACCAAGCCTACCGCGGCTCTCATGAGTGGCTTGAAAGATACACCAACTCATCTTCTAATTCATCGCCATCCTGATCAATCAAGAGGGATAGCCGCATTTTGACTGATGCAGCATTCCCACGGCGCTCCCACGCCTCGATATAGGCTCTGTCTTCGTGCGTCAATTTTCGCAATTGATTGAACGACAAGCTCAGGACAGTTCCCAACGCCGAATCCAAAGTCTTCATGTCGCTGGCCGACAGATATTCCTTCCGCGGCTCGCGCATGGGCGTAAATCGGTTAATGTAACGATTGTCCTTGTCTGGAATAGAAGACCAAGGCCGCTCGGCCGAAAACGTTGTCTTAAAGTTGAATTTTGGCTTCAGCGCGTCGTAGGCCAGCGACGGCACGGGGCCATGCTCCATAGCCACATAATTGTCGAATGTAACAGGCCGCCCGTACCGGTTCATATGAGATCTATCCGCGAGGAAGAGCGACTTGACAATCTCATATTGAGAAAGATTTGGCTGTCGCTCCATAAGATACAAGATTGCTTCTTGTATCTTCTCTTTATCCTCGGTCAGCCGCTTCTCCGGCGCAATTGGGGTAAACTTCACCGCCAGCGCACGGCGGCCGCCTTCTTGGCGATCCCCTGCCGTTCCTCTGCTGTCAGACCCTCCGCCCGCGCCTTCGCGCCCGCCAGCCCACTCCGCACCCGGCCAGACGGCTCGCGCAGTTCCTCGGCCTCCAGCCCCACCGACAGCCGCGCCACCTGGACGGCGCAGCCGATCACGTCGGCCGGTCGCTTCTGGCCCTGCGGTCCCTTCGGCATTCGTCCCTCCTAGTCGGGATTCAAGTTAAAATTCAGCCAATGACTCTTGGCTGAATTTTAACTTGCCACCCTAAAATCAGGAGAAAACATGGACTCTTGCGGCCGGCAACGCAAGCCGATTCGGCGGTATATTCTTGCTTTGTTCCTACGGGTGCCGGACAAATGTTGCGCGGGTCGCGGGTCTCGCATTCTGGGAAATTCAAACTGAGACACTACCCAGCGATGCGGCGAATCTTGCATTCGTCTTTCACCGGAACTAAATTATGAAAGCCAAACGTGAGTCCGTACCGATGACCCCCTCGATTCTCCGCGTCCTTCTTCCGATGCCCCCTTGCTTACCGGCGTTTGGCGGCGTCTCCCCCGCCCGTGGGCGGCGGCCATGAGCGGCGCGGTTGCCCGCCTCGTCGAAGACCTGCGCACGCGCGGCGGCCTCAAGGGGTCGGACGTCGCCAATATCACCCATGTCTCGCAGGCCACGGTTTCGCGCTGGGCTGCCGGGAAGGCCGCGCCGCAGCCCAGGACCCAGCTCGTTATCTCTGACCTGCGCTATGTTGTTGACCGCCTGGCAGAATTCTACAACCCCGAGGAGACCCGCCTCTGGCTCTACGCGCGCCACCCTCTGCTGGATGGCGCGCGCGCCATCGACCTGATCCATGCGGGTGACGCGGATCGCGTTCTGGCGGTGATCGACAGCCTGTCCGATGCCACGTTCACGTGACGAGGAGCGGCGTCTCGCGCCGGCATGATCGCGAACTGCTGGATGCCCTCGAGGCGCATCCGTCCGAGGCGTTCGACGGCGAGACCTGGCGGGTGACGGCGAAAGGCCGCGATGGGCTGCTCGGGTCGACGGCCGGCGGCCGGTGGAGCCCGCCTGGGGAGTTCGAGGTCCTCTATACCAGCCTGTCGCCGGCGGG
>JAKBCO010000139.1 GCA_021807785.1 Pseudomonadota bacterium | reverse complement strand
CAACCCGTGGATCCACATCCCGCTGGGCTACGCCAAGCTGTTCTGCGATCCCGGGCACAACTGGATGTTCGATTCCGAGCCGGAACCGGGCCTCAACAACCGCATCATGTATCAGCCGCGCGGCAAGGTGCTGGGCGGGACCAGCGCCATCAACGGCATGGTCTATATGCGCGGCAACCACGCCGACTACGACCAATGGCGCCAGCTGGGCTGCGAGGGCTGGGACTGGGAGTCCGTGCTGCCGTTCTTCCGCCGTGCCGAAGATCAGGAACGCGGCGAGGACGAATTCCACGGCGTCGGCGGCCCGCTGCATGTCGCCGACCAGCCGCAACGCTGGGAGATCGGCGAGGCGATCCTGCACGCCTGTCTCGAAGCCGGCATCCCGGCCAACCCGGATTTCAACGGCGCACGGCAGGAGGGCGCCGGCTACTATCAGACCACCACCAAGAACGGGCAGCGCTGGTCGGCGGCGGTCGCCTACCTCAACCCCGCCCGCAACCGACCCAACCTGGCCATCGTGCCGGAGGCGCACGCGACCAGGGTGCTGCTCGAGGAGGGGCGCGCGGTGGGGGTGGAATACCGCCAGGGCAACGAGACCCGCATCGCCCGGGCCCGGCGGGAGGTGGTGGTCTCGGGCGGGGTTTATGGTTCGCCGCAGCTGCTGATGCTGTCCGGGATCGGTCCCGCCGCGCATCTGCAGGAGCGCGGCGTTCCGGTGCTGCACGATCTGCCCGCGGTCGGAGCTAATCTGCACGAGCATTTCAACAGCTACATCACCTATCGCTGCACCAAGCCGATCACGCTCAACGAGATGAACTACAGCGCGCTGCGCCGGCTGCGCGCCGGCTGGCGCTACATGACCCAGCGCAAGGGGGAGATGGCGGGCAACGGGCTCTATGTGGGCGCGTTCGTCAAAAGCGATCCGGGGCTGGAACGGCCCGACCTGCAGATCAACTGCTTCGCCTGGAGCACCCAGGAGCGCACCCGCGAGGGCATCCGCTCGCACCCGTTCCCCGGGTTCTCCATCAGCCCGGTGCATCTGCGCCCGGAGGGGCGCGGCACGGTACGGCTGAAATCGCCCGATCCCATGGCGCCGCCCGAGATCCGCTTCAACTTCCTGCGCACCCGTTACGACATGCAGGCGATGCTGGCAGGGATGCGCTGGGCGCGGCGGATCGCCGCCCAGCCGGCGCTGGCGCCCTATATCGCCGCCGAGACCCTGCCGGGCCTCGAGGTCGCCTCGGACGCGGCGCTGGAGGCGGATATCCGGGCCCGCGGCGTGTCCAATCTGCATCCCGTGGGGTCGTGCCGGATGGGGCACGGCACGGATGCGGTGGTCGATCCGCGGCTCAGGGTGCATGGGCTGCGCGGGCTGCGGGTGGCGGACGCCTCGATCATGCCGCAGATCATTGCCGGGAACACCAACGCGCCGTCGATCATGATCGGCGAGAGGGCGGCGGCGATGGTGCTCGAAGACGCCGCGACCGGGTGAGCCTCCTCGCGCATGGGGTGCCGATCCGGATCGTTCAGACGTTCCGCAAGCCTCACAACAGGCTGAGCTGGGCAGGCGCGGCCCCACCCTCGGCCGGCACCGCGAAGGCGGACGCATCCAGCGGCGCGCGCGCATCCGCCAGCCCCAGCCGGCGGGCGGCGCGGGCGAACCGTTGCGCCAGCAGCCCCGCATAGGGCCCGGCGCCGGTCATGCGGCTGTGAAACCGTGGGTCCGACAATCCGCCGCCGCGAGTCTCCCGCACCAGGGCCAGCACGCGGCGGGCCCGGTCGGGCATGTGCTCGTTCAGCCAGTCGGTGAACATCTGCGCGAGTTCGTTCGGCAGGCGCAGCAAGACCCAGGCGGCCGAGCGCGCGCCGGCGGCGGCGGCGGCTTCCAGGATGCGCTCCATCTCGGCATCGTTGAGCCCGGGGATCATCGGCGCGGCCATCACCGCCGCCGGCACCCCGGCCTCGGCCAACGCCGCGATGGCGGCCAGCCGGCGCGCCGGCGTCGCCGCCCGCGGCTCCATCCGCCGCGCCAGCGCCGGGTCCAGCGTGGTCACCGAGACCGCCACCCGCACCAGCCGCCGCTCCGCCAGCCGGGTCAGGATGTCGAGGTCGCGCAGCACGCCGGCGGATTTGGTGACGATGGTGACCGGATGGTTGAACCGGTCCAGCACCTCCAGCACGGCCCGCGTCAGCCGCAGGGTCCGCTCCACCGGCTGGTAGGGATCGGTGTTGGACCCCAGCGCGATCGGGCGCGCGACATAGCCCGGCTTGCGCAGCTCCTTCTCCAGCAGCGCCGCGACCTCGGGCTTGAAGACCAGCTTGGTCTCGAAATCCAGCCCCGGCGAATACCCCAGATAGGCATGGGTCGGGCGGGCGTAGCAGTAGATGCAGCCATGCTCGCAGCCCCGATACGGGTTCAGCGCCCGGTCGAAGCCGATATCGGGGGAGGCGTTCCAGCTGATGGCGCCGCGGGTGGCATCGCGGATCAGGGTGGTGGCCAGCGGCGCCGGCGGGTCGGCGTCCAGCGTCGCCCAGCCATCGTCGAACGGCGTGGCGACGGTGGGCGCGAAGCGGTCCGGCGGGTTGCTCACCGCGCCCCGGCCGCGCCGGGCGAGCGAGGGCATGGCGATGGCGGGTTCGGCGTCGCAGTCTGACATGGCCCGGGAACTCCTCTCGCGCGCCATTCGGGCATGACTCGCCCCGCGAGTCAAGAACATAAAGCGAACGCGCCTTGCCCTTGGCCCGCCGCAGCCGCTATAGGCCGGGAAACCCTCAGGAAAGGATCGCGCCATGGCCGACGACGCCGCGGTGATCGAGGCGCTGGCAAACGTCTCCTCGGCCACCATCACCACGCTCTTGCTGAAGAAGGGGCTGCGCAACGTGTGGATGCGCGGGCCGAAGCCGCTGCGCGCCGAGCAGAAGCGCCTGATCGGGCGCGCCTTCACCATGCGCTTCGTTCCCGCGCGCGAAGACCTGGCGACGCCGGAATCCTGGTCCTCGCCCATTTCCACCCGCGCGGCGATCGAGGCGATGCCGAACGGCGCGATCGCGGTGGTCGATGCGATGGGGGTGACGGATGCCGGCATCTTCGGTGACATCCTCTGCGCGCGCATGGCCAAGCGCGGCCTGACCGCGCTGGTGACCGACGGCGCGGTGCGCGATCTGGCGGGCGTGCTGGGCACCGGCCTGCCGGTCTGGTGCGCCGGCGCCGCGGCACCGCCCTCGGTGGCCGGCCTCACCTTCGTCGGCTGGGGCGAGCCGGTGGGCTGCGGCGGCGTCGCGGTGTTCCCGAACGACCTGATCCTGGCCGACGCCGACGGCGCGGTGGTGATCCCGGCCGCCTTCGTCGATGAGGTCGTCGCCGGCGGAATGGAGCAGGAGCGGCTGGAAGCCTGGATCATGGGCGAGGTGGATCGCGGCCTGCCGCTGCCTGGCCTCTATCCGCCGAACGCGGAGCACAAGGCCCGCTACGAGGCGTCGAAGCGATAAACGGAGTTGTGCTTCTGCTCATTCCCCCCTACATATCGCTCAAAGGAGCACATCCATGCCGGACAGCGCCCCGTTTCCCGGGTCTCCCTCCCCAGGCCGGGTGGCGCGCGGTCTTGGCGAAGCGCCGGTGGTCAATCCGGTCACCGTCGGCGCCCCGCCCGGTTCCCCCGCCGGCTCCCCGCGTGACCTCTACCGGGCCACGCCCCTCGAACGGGTCGCGTTGATCCGCCACGGCATCCCGGCGGTGGCGGTGAAGCAGCTCCTCGCCGAGGTGCCGATGGGGCAGGGCGCGGGACTCGCGGCGCTCAACCTGCCGGTCGCCACCATCAACAAGAAGGTGAAGCAGCAGGCTGCCCTGTCCCCCGACGAGACCGAGCGCGTGCTCGGCCTCGCCCGCCTGCTGGGCCAGGTGCAGACGATGGTCGCGGAATCCGGCGAACCCGCCGGCTTCGACTCCGGAGCCTGGCTGGCGCGCTGGCTGACCGAGCCGCTGCCCTCCCTCGGCGGCACCAGGCCGGCCGACCTGCTGGATACGATGGAGGGTCAGGGGCTGGTCTCGACGGCGCTGGCACAGCTGCAAAGCGGCGCCTACGCTTGAGCCGGACGGTCTGGCGGATCGGCACCGATACCCCCGCCTACCAGGCGCATGATCTGACCGGAGCCGGCGCGAAAGCCACCGGCGGGCGCTGGAATCCGGCCGGAATGGCGGTGGTCTATGGGTCCGAATCGCGGGCGCTGGCCTGCCTGGAGACGATGGTGCATCTCAACGCCGGCGGGCTGCCGCTCAACCGGTATCTGGTGGCGGTGTCCATCCCCGAGCCGGTGTGGGAACGCGCGCGGCGGGTCCGTCCAGAGGCGCTGCCGGTGGGCTGGGATGCCGCCCCGGCCGGGCAGGTGAGCATCAGCTTCGGCACCGACTGGGTGCGCGCCGGGGCCTCGGCGCTGCTGCTGGTGCCTTCGGTGATCGTGCCGGAGGAGTGCAACGTGATGATCAACCCCGCCCATGCGGACGCCGCCGCCATCACCGCGGTCAAGCTGCGGCGCTGGATGTATGATCCGCGGCTGCGGCGGGCCGCCTGATCGCGGTGACCTAACTCTTATGCGACCGGCCGTAATCGGTCAGCCGCAGCTCGATCCGCCGGTTGTGCGCATAGTCAGTCGGCGTGTTCCCCGGAAACAGCGGATGGTTCGCCCCATATCCGGTCGCCGACAGGTGCGACCCCGGCACGCCCTCGGCGATCAGCAGCCGCACCACCTCCAGCGCCCGCTCGGTCGAAAGCTTCCAGTTCGAGCCGCCCTGGAACGGCTGCGCGTCCGCATACCCGTCCACATCCAGCACCCAGTCGATCTTCGGCGGAATCCTCGGTGCGATCTTCTTCACCAGATCCGCCAGCCGCGTCACCTCGATCACCCCATCGGCGCTCAGCTGCGCGCTGCCCACCGGAAACAGCACGTCGGAGGAGATCACGAACCGGTCGCCGACGATCCGCACCCCTTTCTCCCCGGCCAGGATCTGCCGCAGCTTGCCGAAGAACTCGGATCGATACAGCTGCAACTCCTGCACCTTCCGCACCAGCGCCGCGTTGAGCTTGCGGCCCAGGTCGGCGATCTTCAGGTCCTTCTCGTGCCCGGCCGCCTGCGCCAGGTCCAGCGCCTTCGCCACCGCCGCCAGCTGCGCGCGCAGCTGCGTCACCTGCTGGTTCAGCAGCGCCACCTGCGCCGCCGCCGAGGCCCCCAGATCGCGCGTCTTCGCCAGCTCCGCGGCGAGCGCGGCGTTGCGCTCGGCCTCGGTGGTGGCGCGCGCCGCCGCCGCCGCGGCCTGCTGTTGCAGCTGGTCGCGCAGCGCCTTCAGCGCCGCCACGTCCTGCGCCAGTCGCGCCAGATCCGCGAGCCGGGCCTGGATGGTCGCCTTGTCCGCGGTCACCGTCTGGTTCAGCGCCGCCGCCGCCGCCCGCAGCGCCGCCAGCCGCCGCTTCGCCGTCGCCAGATCGGTGGCGAGGCCGGTCGCGCGGGCCGCGTTGGCGCTCGCCTCGGCCTGCGCCGCGCCCAGCTGGCCGCGCAGCGCGCCCTCGGCCGCCTCCGCCTTCGCCACCTCGTCATGCAGCACCGCCAGTTGCTGGCTCAGGCTGGCCTCCGCCGCCCGGCTCGCCGTCAGCTGGTGGCTCAGCTGGGAGACCGCGATCTCCAGCTTGCTCGCCTTGCCCTTTTCCAGCGACAGCGCCTGCGAGACCTGCGCCAGGGTGCGGCTGACCTTCTGCAGCGCCGCGTCCCGCCGTGACAGCGCCACGCCGAGGAACGCCTGCGCCAGCACGAACACCAGCAGCACGAAGATGATGACCATCAGCAGGGTGGACAGCGCGTCCACGTAGCCGGGCCAGGCCTCCATCCCGCCCGCGGTGGCGCGCCGGCGCAAGCTCATCGCGGCGCTTCCGCCAGCCCCGCCACCGTGCGCGACAGCAGCCGCAGCTCATTGCGCAGCTCGCTCACCGTCTGCGCCCGGCCCTGCTCGGTCTCGGCCAGCAGCCGTTGCAGATAGAGTTCGATGTTGCGCAGATGTGCCCGCCCCACCTCGTCCACCGGGGCCTCGCTGCGCAGCTCGGCCAGCCGTTGCAGCGCCGGCCCCAGCGCCGACTGGGTCTCGGCGATGCGCAGCATCAGCTGCTGGTTGGTGCGCATGGTATCGGCGAACGCGCCCAGCCGCTCCGTCAGCCCCAGCAGCGCCTGGTTGGCCTGCACGCCCCGCTCCTCGCCGCGGCCGAGGATGGATTGCAGGGATTCCATGTTCTCGGCGGTCTGTTCCAGCAGCGCCTGCACATAGACCGGCACCGAGCCCTCGCCCTCGCTCAGCACGCCGGACGACAGCCGTGTCTGGCCGGCCAGCCATTCCTCGAGCTCGTTGAAGAACCGGTTCTGCGCCTGGCCGGCGGTGAGATCGAGGAAGCCCAGCACCAGCGCCGAGGACAGCCCGAACATGCTGGCCGAGAACGCGATCCCCATCCCTTCCAGCGGCTTGGCCAGCCCGGCCTTCAGCTGGGCGAACAGTTGGGCGATATCGCCGGTGCCCAGGGTCATGTTGTGGATCACGAACGAGACCGCGCCGACCGTGCGCAGCAATCCCCAGAACGTGCCCAGCAGGCCGAGGAAGATCAGCAGCCCGGTCATGTAGCGGGCGAGTTCGCGGTTCTCGTCCAGTCGCGACGCCAGCGAATCGAGCAGCGAGCGCGTGGCCCCCGAGGACAAGGTCATGGGCCGGTCGCCGCCGCGGCCGGCCTCGCGGGCGGCCATCATGCGCGCCATCGGCGCCACCAGTTTGGGCGCCGCCGCCGGCGGACGCCCGGCCTGGGCGGCCTGCACCCAGGCCACCTCCGCCCCCAGCCGCTGCACCTGGCGCAGGGTCCAGCCAATGCCCACCAGCAGGATCGCCAGGATCAGGCTGTTGAGATCGGGATTGTTGAGGAAGATGGTCACCAGCGCGCCGCGCAGCCAGGCCGCCACCGCCGCCACCGCGACCAGGAACAGCAGCATCCTCAGCAGATAGGGCGTCGGGCGGGTCATGGGCTGCTTCTTTCCGAAACACTGACGTCGATGACGGCCCGGTCGTTGTCGGCCCCGCCGGTACCGGGGGCCATCGCGCGCAGGCGGATATGATCGGGCGGGATGCCGGCAGCGCGCAGCGCGTCATGCACGGCCAGCGCACGGGCCAGGGCCAGCCGCCGCGCCGCCGACGGGTTCTGAGCCGAGCCGGGCGCATACGCAAGGATGGAATACCCCGCGCCGGGCGGCAAAGCGCGGGCATACACGCCCACCGCGCGCACCTCGGCCGGCGAGAGGAAGCCGGCGCCGGGGGCGAACGCCAGATGCAGCGGGGCCGGCGCGGGCGGGGCGCTGCGCGGGGCCGCTGTCATCGTCGGCGGCGGCGGGGCGGGCGCGGCGGCGGGGACCACCGGTGGGGCGGCGGCTTCGATCGGCGGCGGCGGCGGGGGCCGGACCGATGCCGGGGCCGGCACCGCTTTCCGCGCCGCCGGGCGCGCGACCGCCACCGGGCGTGCAGCCGCCACCGGGCGTGCAGCCGCCGCCGGCGGCGCCGGCGCCATCCGCGGCAGCGCGTCCAGCGCGCGCAAATCCACCGTCACCTGGCCCCGCGCGGCGGGGCCGGCCATCAGCATCGCCGCCAGAACGGGGATCACGCGCCGCATTGCCGCGGCAACCTAGACGACGCCGCCGCGCCGCTCAAATGACACTCCGCTAAGCCCGCCGCTGCCAACCCCCGGCCGTATCGCGCGGCGGGTCGGCGTGGTGGCTGCGCGCGAACTCAAGACCATGCCGGTGGCGCGCCGTCCAATTGACACCCCGTCGCTTCACGCCGCCGGTATGATAGGCTCACCCCGAACCGGAGTGCCCAGCGTGACCCATGATGCCACCCGCCTGTCCGTGATCCTCCGCCACCGCCCGTCCGGCCCGCCTCGGGAGAGCGATTTCGAGGTCCGCCAGGATCCGTTGCCCAGCCCGGCCGCCGGCGAGGTGCTGGTGCGCACCGTCTTTCTCTCGCTCGACCCTTATATGCGTGGGCGGCTGTCCGATCGCCCGTCCTACGCCGCCCCGGTGCAGATCGGCGAGGTCATGACCGGCGAGACGGTCGGCGAAGTGATCGCGTCCGCCGATCCGCGTTTCGCGTCCGGCGACCTGGTCTCCGGCGCGCGTGGCTGGTCCACTCACAACCTGGCCCGCGCCGAGACCTTGGCGAAGCTGCCACGCCCGGCGCCGGCGCCGCTTTCGGCCTATCTCGGCGTGCTGGGGATGCCGGGCACCACCGCCTATTCCGGCATGACCGATATTGGCCGGCCGAAGGCGGGGGAGACGGTGGTGGTCTCGGCCGCCTCCGGCGCGGTGGGCTCGGTCGCCGGGCAGCTTGCCAAGCGCGCCGGTGCCCGGGTGGTGGGCGTCGCCGGCGGGCCGGAGAAATGTCTCTACGTGCAGGAGGAACTGGGGTTCGACGATTGCGTCGATCACCGCGCGCTCGATCTCGCCGGCGAGCTCGCCAGCGCCTGCCCCAAAGGCATCGACGTCTATTTCGAGAATGTCGGCGGGCGGGTGCAGGAAGCGGTGTTCTCCCTGCTCAACCCGTTCGCGCGGGTGG